>CAYLHR010000019.1:0-20980 GCA_964383335.1 uncultured Lachnospiraceae bacterium | reverse complement strand
GGCGCAAAAAAGCTGCAGTGCCTGACACCGGAATCCGATGTCAGGCACTGCAGCTGGCTCTTTCGGTATTACTTTGTGGAAGTGTCATTCGGATCCATATGTCCGTCACGGATCGTGTCGAGATCCTCGTTCCAGGTGTCGGCGACGAGGTCGGTTTTTTCAACCTTGAAGATCACGGGGCGGATGCCGTCGTTGCAGGAGACGATCACCATGCCTTCCTGATTGGTGAATCCGCCGTCCCCGTAGATGTAACCCGCTCCCTGGGAGATCGCGAGGACATAATCCCTCATGCAGTTCCATGCATTGTCACACAGCCCCGACGGCTTCTGCCAGCCGTTTGAGTAGAAGACCTGTCCGACGGCGTGCAGCTCACAGAGGCCGTAGCCCTCAGGCGCATACAGCGCAGCTCTCTCCTTATTATAGGTCACGTCGATGACCGAGATCTTTACCTTCTTCAGAGTTTCACCCTTCATGTTCCTGTCCTCCTTCTGCTTCGGAAAGTGTCTGCTTCATTTCCGGAAATGAATTTCCGTTCCCAAATGAAATCCGAAGTCCGCTGTCTCTTAATTCCAGCAATTTCCATGCCGTCCCCCGATCGGGAAAATTCCCTGTATTTCACCCTTTCCGGCAGAAAGCGGGTTTCATATTCGAAAAAACGCCTCCGCCTTTGAAACAGACAGCCCGCATGATGTGTTCTGTGCCTTTATGGCATCTTCGTTGCTTATATAACAGCAGCGCGCAGTTCCCGTCGTTCATACGGGATGGAACGGAAAACAGGAGAAACCATTATTCTGTCAGGAAAGGGAGGTTTTTATGGCAACATTCAGTCTGGCAATGCTCATTATGTGCTTTGGCGCCGGTATCTTCGGCGCGGGAATCGGAGGACTGGCGACATTCATCATCACGGGCGTGATCGCCACAATCGAAGCGGTGTGTGCTCTGACGGGCGCGACAGGCGGGATCGCGGGCATGTTCGCCCTGGCGTTCCAGCTCTTTCCCCCGAACGTCTTCTTCGTCGGCGCAGCCGGTGCTGCCGCGGTGTCCGCGATGCGCGGAACACAGGAGCATGGCGAGGATATGACAAAGTCCGTGTTCGGTAATATGGATCCCGTGGCACTTCTCGCCGGCGGAATCATCGCGGCTCTCAGCTATGTGCTCCGTCTCTTCACACAGTCCGCCGGATTCCAGGCGGTTCTTCCGACAGACAGCGTCTGTGCCGTCGCGATCCCCCTTATGATCGTTATCCGCCTTGTCTTCGGAAAGAGCGGTCTCACCGGCAATAAAGAGGCGCGCAGGGCGGACGGCGGAAAGTATGTTCCGACAGGCAGCCGTCTCGCCAACGACATTATTCTCGGTCTCGCATGCGGCACCATGGTTTCCGGCCTGACCATCGTCCTCGACAAGATGGGCGTTGACGTCTCTCCGCTTCCGGTGTTCTTCTTCGGTGTCACGGCGATCACCCTGATGTTCATGTGGTGCGGCTCCTCTTCCCCGGCGACACATCATATCGCAAACCAGGCCTGCTACGCGACGGTTCTCGCGCTCCCCGTGATGGGGTATACCGGCGCCGCCGTGGTGGGGGTCGTCACCGGAATCGTCACCTCCGTGCTCGGCGATATTTTGGGGATGACATTCAACAGCTATCATGATACGCATATCGATCCGCCGGCCTTTGCGATCCTCATCGTACAGCTGGTTCTCGGGTGGATCTTCCTGTAAACTGCCAATTGTCAGATTCATCCGGTCCCATATAGTCTTACCGCATATCCGCTCTTTCGGCCTTTTACCGGGCCGGGGGCGGATTTGCCTGTCTGCGGGCGGAGGCTTGTTGAAGAAGACTTTTAGAAAAGTATCTGATAAAATGTAAACAGGAACGGTTTTCAAAAGGAGGGAGAGATGGACAGTTCACATAACATGTGTCCGAGGTGCCGCCGGACGGTTCTGATTACCGGGAGCAGCGGCAAGACAAACTGTGCGGATCTGCTCGGAAGAATCCTGACATCCTCCGGGTACTCTGTCTTTGTGAGAGAGCCCTCTCCGGATATTCACTGTCCGGGCGGCAGCGGACCGGCTGAGGCAGACGTGCTGCTCTACTGTGCCTCCTTCAGAGAGCTTCCGGAATTGTCGTTCTCCGAACCCCCCTCTATTGTCGTGCTGACCTGCGTGTCTTCGTATCCCCTGAAAGGATATCGGCGGTACAGGGACCTGCTCTCTGATCTCAGACGGTTCCTTGAGAAGCTCGATTCGCGTACGACGCTGGTGGAGAATTTTGATTACCGCTTTCTGGAGAGTGTGCTGGGAGAGTCTTACAGACGCCTCCCGAAGTATCTCTTCAGGACAACAGGGGAACTGGAGAGGGGGGTGTGGCTCTCCCGCGACCTGAGGATTATGGTGCGGGACGGAGAATGTGCGGTGCCCCTTGTCCGCTGGGACGAGCTGCTTCTTCAGGGAGAGAGGAGCAAAGGGCTCTATCTCGGCGCGATCGCTGCGGCTTTAGCGGGGGGATTTACGCACCCGGATGAAATCCGCGGCGCGTGTCTGGCGTTTTCGGGACATCCCGACCATTTCTGCTGTTACACCCTGGACCGGAAGGTTCGTCTGTATATGCAGCTGAATACCGGCCTGCCGTCCCTCGCCGAGGCGTCTTTTGTGGGATTTCCGGAGAGAATCACGATCGTGACCGGGAATATCGGGGACATTGAGGAAGATCAGGCATACCAGGGCTATGCGCTCATGCTGTCCGCCTGCGCGAAGAGGCTGATTCTTTTCGGAAGTGAGGCGAAGCTCATTGAATATGCCGTGAGAAAAGCGGGATTGAAGAAGACCTATGATCTTCCGATTATCCTGAGATCCGACGCGGAGGAGGCCCTGCGGTTTGCCGCGGGAAGCGCACAGGACGGGGAGTGGCTTCTGTTCGCGCCGGTCGATTCCGGAATCGGTCTTCGGTTTGACGCGCGCCGGTTTTCATTTAAAGCTGAACGGGAGGAGGAAAGGACGTGAGCATCAGAAATTTTGACGGTGAGATTCAGACCCTGAATGACACGCCGTTCGGGTATGCGGTGAAGATCATCAGCGGAAAGTGGAAAATGGTCATCCTGTATCTTCTGGCAGAGCAGGGATCGACAAGATTTACCGCCATCAGGAATTATATCGGGAATATATCGGACAAAACGCTCTCCAGTCAGCTGAAGGAACTGGAGAGCGATGAAATCATCAGGAGAAGCGGGGAACACGCCGCCCATCCGGAGTACTGTCTCACGGAGAGAGGCTGGACCCTCGTTCCCATTATAGAAGAGCTGTGTTACTGGGGCGTCGATCACCAGAACGATCTCTGAGACGAATTCTTATATTGCGGAGATTCATCTGCACAAAGTGCCTGCGGATTCCCTCGCGGTCCAGATTCTCGCCGATAAAGATGAAATTGCTCTTTTCCTGCGGGGACGTGCCGAGCACAGACCAGCGCTCCCCGGAGATATCGCAAAGAAGCCACTGCCCGTCACACTCCGCAAAGCCCTTTGCGCGGATGACTCTTCCGTATCTGCCGTCCAGAAGCTCTCTCATGAAAATGAGCAGCTCCGTGAAGTCCGGTATCACGATGTCATCTAAAGTCAGAGATTCCCAGCGGTCCTCTTCCTCCTTCGGAGCTTCCGCCGCGTGTCCGTCGAAGTAGCGGGTGAGGAGTCCGCTCCAGAAATCATCCTGCATGGTGCTGTAGTGTTTTGTCACGATCAGGGCTTCCGGATTGTATTCCCGGAGGATTGCCTCTGCCTCCGACAGCTCCTCACCCGTCCAGGATTCGCCCTTTGACATGACGATCACCTGTGCGCTTTTGACCTGGTCGCGGTACAGCTCGTCCTCTGCGTATTTTCTGTTCTGCACGGAAGCCGCGTCGACGACGGTCACGGCCTGCATGAGACGGATCCTCTCGTACTCCACGGTCTGAATGTTGGAGATGATGCGCGAGAGGTATCCGATTCCCGTCGCCTCCACGATCAGGTAGTCCGGATCGAGAAGCTGGGATATGTTCATGATCTTGTTGGCGAAGCTGCTCTTCATCGTGCAGCAGATGCATCCCTCCGTCATCTCCCACACATTGATATCGTCTTCCCCCTCGAGCACAGTCGTGTCGACGCTGGAACCGGCATACTCATTTTCGAGAATACAGAAACTTTTGCCGGTTCTTCTGACCATCGTTTTGATAAAGGTGGTTTTTCCGGCACCGAGAAAGCCGGAGATGACGATGACCTTCATTTCCTTCGCCATGGCGGATACCTCCCTGCTGGAAAGAATGCCGGCACATTTTTATGATAAAATGTGCCGGCGGAACCGTACTGCCGAATCTTAATGAATCAGTCGAAGAGGACGACCGGCTTGATCAGGTCATCGGGCTTCTCGACCATGAGCTTCACTGCCTCCTCCAGGCCGTCCCAGCCGTGGAAGATGTGAGTGACGAGCGGATGCGTGTCGAGCTTGCCGGACTCCATGAGGCGGGTCAGCTTGCCCAGCTTCGCGCGTCCGGTGTACATGCCGGCGCCGATGATCTGCTTGTCGTTCATTCCGGGGTTGTAGGAACCGGAGATCTCGATCTTGTCGTCGGCCGCGATGGAGATGATGCTTCCGATCTTTCCGCCCGGCTTTACGCACTTGAACGCGACGGAGTAGCTGGCAGCGGGACCGCCGCAGACGCACACACAGTCAACCGGCTTTCCGCCTGTGACGTTCATCACCTGCTCGACGATGTCACCCTCGGTGTAGTCGAGAATGACGTCGGCGCCGTAGTACTTCGCAGCATCCTTGCAGACCTGGCGTCTGCCTACGGCGATGATCTGGCCCGCGCCGCGCATATTCGCCGCAGCGACTGCCATAAGGCCCGCACCGCCTATTCCGATGACGAGGACGGTGTCGCCGAAGTTGACGCCGGCGAGTTCAACGGCCGTGAATCCCGGAGGAACCATGTCAGCCATCATGGAAGCGTCCTCGGGGCTCACATTTTCGGGAAGCGGGATCAGGTTCGCATCCGCCTCGGGGCAGGCAAAATACTCCGAGAACACGCCGTCGATCAGGTTGGAGTACAGCCATGCGCCGTTCTCACCGTTGCTGTGCTGGGCAAAGCCTTCCTGAGACGCGATGGCGCCCCACTCCGGAACGACGGCCGGAACGATGACTCTGTCGCCGGGCTTGAAGGTCTTGACCATGGAGCCGACCTCCACGACCTCAGCCACGGCTTCGTGTCCGAGGATGCGGTTGAAACGGGGACCGAACATGCCCCTGAACATCTTGATGTCCGTGGTGCAGCAGGCGACCGCGATCGGCTTAAGAAGCGCATCCATAGGCTTGATCTGGGGAATGTCCTTCTCAAGCCAGCCGGTCTTGTTGATCTCGTACATCGCGAAGCCTCTCATCTTACCTTCCATTGCATTTTCTCCTTTGCTTAAACAGAAAAAAGATGTGTTTTATAGATACGATATCCGTTGCCGATATTTAAGCAATCGCGATGCCAAAGACGAAAAAGGGGCCTGTCGGGATGCGGGGGAATTATTCGTTTCAGATCCGGTAACCGGCCTCCCTGTTTTGAAACCGGGAGACGGAGCTCACAGTGCGCGGAGGCGCCTTTTGGAGGCGGTCTGGATCCCCATCTCCTCGCGGTATTTCGCGACGGTGCGCCTTGCGATGGCCACCAGCTTTTCCGAGAGGATGTCTGCGAGCTTCTGATCGCTTAAGGGGTGCTGCCGGTCCTCGCCTTCAATCAGGAGGCGGAGCTCCTTCCGGATGGCGTCCGTCGTCACACCCTCGTTTCCGGAGGAGAAGCTGCTGCAGAAGAGCGCCTGAAGTTCAAAGGTTCCCCGTGGCGTCAGAAAGTACTTTCCGCGCACGGTGCGGCTGACGGTGGATTCGTGCAGGCCGGTGCGCTTCGCGATCTGTTTCTGGGTGAGCGGCTTCAAAGTGTCCGTCTTCCCGAGAAGATAGTCGGCCTGCTCCTGCGCCACGACGGAAGCAATGCTTTCGATGGTCTTTTCGCGGGCTGCGATATTCTGTATGAGCAGCAGGGCGCGGTTCAGACGCTCCGTGATGTAGAGACGGGTCTCCTCTGTACAGGCGGGACTAGTCAGCATATTTCTGTAAAATGAGCTGATCGTAAGCGGCGGTGTTCCGATGCTGTTCAGTTTAACGGTCAGGCCGCCGCTGACCCAACTGATGCTGCCGTCGGGAATGACATAATGGGTTTTCTCGGAACCCGCGAACCGGTTCCCGGGGCGCGGGTGGAGATCCCGGATGCGCTTAAGAAAGCTCCTCTGAACTTCGCGGGAGATTCCGGACCTCTTTTCCACGTCTTCCAGACGGCCGCCGGCGACCTCCTCGAGATAGTCAAATAGAAGCGTTTCATATTCCGGGCTGACGGAACCGTCCTCGAGCAGTTGAAGATACAGACATTCCGCGACGTTCCGCGCACCCGTGCCTGAGGGGTAGAAGGTCTGGATCTGCTTCAGCAATTCTTCAACCTCGTCCGTCCCGACATCGAGGGACAGCGCGAGGTCCTCGGTATCGGCCGAAAGATATCCGTCATCCCGGATGGCGTCGAGAATCCCCCAGCCGATCCGGATCTGCCGCGGCGTCAGATCGTCCGAGAGCATGCGGAACTGCATGTCGAGAATCTCGCGGTATGTCATGTCGGAATGAGCATATTTTTCAAATGTATACGCCTCCTCGTCGCCGCTCTCCCGGGCGTCCGTGCGGATGCTGTCCGACCTGCAGCTTCTTACATAAGAAGTCCAGTCAATCTGCTGCTCCTCGGCGTCCTCTGCCGGCAGTCTGCTCTCGTCGCGCTCAAGAAGCGGGTTTTCCATCATTTCCCTGTTGAGAAATTCACTAAGCTCCGTGCAGGACATCTGAAGCACGGAGAGAGACTGCCGCATCTCGGGCGTGAGAGCGATACCCTGGACCTGCTTTGTTTTTAGTTCCTGAGCATAGTTCATGGAATAGGTTCTCCTTCCTGTATATCGCCCTTTTGGGGTGTAACTGCCATGTCAAGAATACCAGAAGAGAACAGATGATATTTTGGCGGCCTGTTCCGCCGTTTATGCCAGAGGATCAGTCCGGCTCTTTCGCCAGAGTGTCGTCCGCCCGATTCCGAGCGCGTCTGCCGCTTTCTCCTGATCATTTCCGAATTCGGCGAGATACTTCCGGCTGACGACGTATTCCACGTGACCGACAATATCCGCAAGCGAGGCGCCGCGCGGGAGGCGGAACGTAAAGCCCTGATCTTCTTCCCCCGCATCCGGAGAAGCTGCATACGGGACGGAAGAGGGCGGGGGTGACGCGTCCCCCATTCCGGCGGACGCTGCATAGTCCTCCTCATCCCTGCTAAGTCCCAGGGCGTCGATGAGGTTATCCTCTGAAAGCCGGCCGCTCGCAAGGAAGGGGCAGAGAACGCAGTAGCGCTCCACAATATTCCGCAGCTCCCGGACATTTCCCGGCCATGAGTAGGAGGAGAGAAGCGGAGTGATGTTCCGGATTTCCTCCTCGGAAACCCCGTGGGCTGCCGCAAACCGAACTGCCATAAGGCCCACATCTCCGGTGCGCTCCCTCAGGGGCGGAATCTTAAGCTGCAGGATATTGAGGCGGTAGTAGAGATCTCTTCTGAACCGGCCCTGCCGGATCTCCTCCTCCAGATCCCGGTTCGTCGCGGCAACCACCCTCACGTCGACGGGAATGATCCGGTCTCCGCCGACCCGCATAATTTCGTGCTCCTGCAGTACCCTGAGAAGCCGCGTCTGAACCTCCATGGTCACCTCGCCGATCTCATCTAAAAACAGCGTTCCCAAATGGGCGAGCTCGAAGAACCCGGCCTTTCCTTCCTTCTGCGCGCCCGTGAAAGCGCCCTTCTCGTAGCCGAAGAGTTCGCTTTCAAGCAGGGACGCCGGGATCGCGGCGCAGTTGACGGCGACAAAGGGACGGTTTTTCCTTGTGCTTCCGTTGTGGATGCTCTGGGCAAACAGCTCTTTTCCGGTGCCGGATTCTCCCTCGATCAGGATGGTGGAGTCGGTCTGCGCAAAGATCTCTGCCTGCCGCTTTACGGTTTCCATGACAGGGGCCTGCGTGATGATATCCGTGAAGCTGTACTCCGCGTCAAATCCCTTGGCCTGAATCTCCTTCCTGATCTTCTGCTCCAGAGCCTCCGTTTTGGTGATGTCTTCAAAGCGGCTCACGACTCCCAGAAATGTTTCCCCGCGGATCACCGGGATGTGGGTGACGGAGTAGGTCTCCCTGCGGATTTTTTTTATATAGAAGGGATGCTCTCTGCCGGTCTTGTATACGCTTAAGCATTCTGCGGTCAGAATCTCCGGGCCGGCCGTCTCCCCCTTTCGGTAGTTTTTCTGAAACATCCTGGATGCGGCCTTGTTGATGGTGATGATTCTCTTTTTGTCGTCTGTCACCACGATTCCCTCGACAAGGGCATTAAGAGCGGAGCGGATGCGGGTATTGTGCTCCTGTTCGGCGCGAATCTGGTAAAGCAGGGCGATCGCCTCGTCGATGGAGCGGTCCATCGCCTCCTCGCCCGCACTGAGTTCTACCGCGTTGAGACCGTTTTTTGTGGCGATCTCCACGGCCACGTGTCCGCCCACAATAGTCCGGATACCTTTTCCGGAGGCGTCCGCAATGGCATTTCGGATATCGCTGCGATTCAGGAAGGTATATTCCTCGATGCGGATTCCGAAGATTTTCGCGATCTCCTGAACATCCCGCACATTTTTGCTGTAGTGGATGAGGGCGATGCTGTCCGGTACGGGATTCATGCTGTGGATCACCTTGATCACGTCAAAGGGCGTAATGGGGATCGGGAGCACGGGAATATGAACCGCGCGGCGGATATATTCCGCAGTTGCACCGCGGCTTAGGATAATATCCAGTTCGTCCTCCATCTCTCTGGCCGTTTTTGCGGCTTCCTCGAAGGACGCATAGACATTGTAGGCGATGATGTCGTCGCGATTATCCGTCAGATTCAGATAGATCTCCGCAAGCTTGGGATAGGTGGCAATGAGCGCCATTCGGATTTTTTCAGCCATACTGTCAGATCCCTTCCTGTGAGGCGTCTGTTTTTCGAAGTTATTATAGCAAATCCCCGGGAAGCACTCACTTTCCTTTCGGTTAGCCGGACGGGATTTCCGAAATCGAAACAGAGATTCCGGAAATGAAAATCCTGTTTTGAAACAGATGTTTCGGGGATGAAACGAGCCCGGACGGGAAGAGGGAAAGGCTCTTCTCCGCTTCTCCCGCCCGGAATGGCATCACGGTTGCTTTATTTACCGGAAAGATGCTGTCAGGCAATATGCGGTCCGGAAACCGCCGGATTGTAAGAGGAGAGATGGAGGAAGTCATGAAATACACGAAGGAACTGGAGAACATGACCTGTATCGGGCGCTGCACGGATCACGGCGCCGCGCCGATCCCGCAGGAGGGAGAATTCACCTCCGTAAAGAGCGTGGATCAGATCTCGGGCTTCAGCCACAGCGTCGGGACCTGCGGTCTCAAGCAGGGCGCCTGCAAGCTGTCGCTCAATATCAAGGACGGGATTGTGGAGGAGGCTCTTATCGAGACGATCGGGTGCACGGGAATGACGCAGTCCGCGGCGATGGCGGCGGAGATCCTGCCGGGGAAGACCCTGCTCGAGGCGCTGAACACCGACCTCGTCTGTGACGCCATTAACGTGGCCATGAGAGAATTCTTCCTCGCAATGGCCTACGGTCGCACCCAGACGGCCTACTCGAAGGACGGACTCGCGGTCGGCTCCGGGCTTGAGGACCTGGGAAAGGGACTGCGGAGCCAGATCGGTACCGTTTACGGGACGAAGGCGAAGGGGCCCCGGTATCTCGAGCTCACGGAGGGCTACGTATCGAAGCTCGCGCTCGATGAGGAGGACCGGATCATCGGATATAAGTATATCAATATTGCGAGAATGATCGAGGCGCTTGAGGCCGGGAAGACCGCCAAAGAGGCGATGGAGGCGGCTTCCGGCACAACGGGAAGATATGAGGACGCCGCCCGCGTCGTGGACCCGAGAAAGGAATAAGGAGGAGAGGAAGATGATCACGTTTGAAAATTATAATCTGAAGATTGAAAAGATCCTCGCCTATCTTAAGAGCCGCGGGATCGAAAGCCTTGAGGAGGCGGAGAAGATCTGCAGAGAGGCCGGCCTCGACGTGTACGGCATGGTAAAAGGCATTCAGCCCATCTGCTTCGACGATGCATGCTGGGCCTACACCGCGGGAGCTGCCGCAGCCCTTAAGCTTGAGGCTGCCGACGCCTCGGCGGCGGCCCTCGAGATCGGAAACGCCCTCCAGGCCTTCTGCACGGAGGGATCGGTGGCGGACGAGCGTCAGGTGGGAACCGGACACGGAAAGCTCGCCTCCATGATTCTCGATGACGATGTCAAATGCTTCTGCTTCCTGGCCGGCCACGAATCCTTTGCGGCTGCCGAGGGCGCGATCGGGATCGCCGCCTCCGCCAACACGGTCCGGAAGACACCTCTCAAGGTCATCCTGAACGGGCTCGGGAAGGATGCGGCGGAGATTATTTCCCGCTTCAACGGCTTCACCTACGTGAGAACCAGATTTGATTACGCGGCGGATAAACTCGAGGTCGTCTCCCGCACGCCTTTCTCGAAGAACCGCTCTCAGGTGCTCTGCTACGGGGCAAACGACGTCCGCGAGGGTATCGCGATCATGGAGATGGAGGACGTGGATATTTCCATTTCCGGCAACGGCACCAATATGGTCCGCTTCTCCCACATCGTCGCGGGGGGATACAAGAGAAACTGCCTCCTTCGGGGAAAGAATTACTTCGCCTGTGCCTCGGGCGGCGGGATCGGAAGGACCCTGGGCCCGGACGAGACGTCCGCCGGACCCGCCTCCTACGGCCTCACGGATTCGATGAGCCGCATGTACGGGGATACCACCTTCGCGGGTTCCTCCTCCGTACCGGCGCACGTGGCCATGATGGGATATGTGGGAATGGGCAACAACCCGATGGTGGGCGCGACCGTCTCCATTGCCGTTGCGGTGAATGCGGCGCTTCACAGCTGAAAGAGGAGGATGCGTGATGGGAATGACAATCAGTGAGAAGATACTCGCGAAGGCCTCCGGCAGCCCGTCTGTGAAAGCGGGGGAGATCTGCTGGGTGAATGTGGATAAAGCGATGATGGACGATATTCTCGGTCCACGCGTGGAGATCGCGGATAACCTGAAAAAACTCGGTGTCCCGGTGTGGGATCCCGACAGGGTGGTGATCGTGTCCGACCACTACACGCCCCCCGCGAACATCAAACAGGCCAATATCGTGAAGTTCACGAGAGACTGGGCGAAGGAGAACGGGGTTGACCACTATTACGAGTTCGCCGGGCCCTGTCACCAGGTCATGGTGGACAAGGGGCACGTAAAGCCCGGCACGGTGGCGGTGGGAACGGATTCACACACGACGACCTACGGGGCCCTCGGCTGCTTCTCGACGGGCGTCGGTTCCACGGAGATGTCCGGGGTGCTCATGACGGGACAGATCTGGCTGAGGGTGCCCCGGAGCATCCGTATCACCTGGAACGGGAAGCTCCGCGAGGGTGTGATGGCCAAGGACGTGTCCCTCCGATCCATCAAAGAGCTCGGACACGCCGGCGCGACCTACAAAGCCATGGAATACGACGGAGATACGATCCGTTCGATGATCATGGATGAGCGCCTCTGTCTCTCCAATATGGCGGTCGAGGCCGGTGCCAAGGTCGGGCTGATCGGCTGTGATGAGGTGACGGCTGCGTATCTCAAAGAGAAGTTCGGAGATACGGAGGATTACAGCTGGGTCAATTCGGACAGCGACGCGGAGTACGTAAGGGAGCTCTCTTTTAAGGCGGAGGACCTGGTGCCCCAGGTGGCCTGTCCTCACGAGGTCGACAATGTGACGGAGGTGGAGAACCTCGCCCGCACGAAGGTCGACCAGGTCTACATCGGCTCCTGCACGGGCGGCAGATACTACGACCTTCTGATGGCGGCGAAGCTTCTTAAGGGGAGAAAGGTCGCGGACGGCATCCGCGTGCTCGTCTCCCCGGCGTCGAGAGACATTTACAATGAGTGCCTGAGGGACGGCATCTTCACAGATCTGGCAGAGGCCGGATGCACAATCTTAAGCTCCACCTGCGGTGCCTGCCTGGGAGTGCACTCCGGCAATATCGGGGACAACGAGGTTTGCGTGGCAACCACGAACCGGAACTTCCTCGGAAGAATGGGCTCCAAGTCCTCCGGCGTGTATCTCGCCTCTCCCCTCACCGCAGCGGCCAGCGCCGTAACCGGATTTATTACAGACCCCAGAGAGTTTCTCTGATGCAGGGAAAGGAGAAGACGGCTTATGAATAAAGGAAGAGCGTGGAAATACGGAGACAACATCAACACGGATATTATCGCGCCTCCCGAGTCGATGGAGCTGGATATTAAAGAGGCTTCCGCTTACGCCATGAGCAATCTCGACCCGGAGTTCGCGAAGGGCTTCCGGGAGGGCGACTATTTTGTCACGGAGCACAATCTGGGCTCGGGCTCGAGCCGGGAGACCGCGCCTCTCGTCCTCAGGGAGCTGGGTGTGAGAGTGCTCGTCGCGAAGGATTACGCGAGAATCTTCTACCGGAACTGCATCAATGTCGGAATGATCCCGGTGGAGTGCCCGGAGACCGAAAAGATTCATATGGGTGACGAGATCACCGTGGATTATCAGAACGGTGTGATCACGAATCACACGACCGGCGAGACCTATTCCTGCAACAGGATGCCGGAGCACATCACAAAAATTATGGAGTGCGGGGGCCTGATTCCTTATCTCGTGAAGGAACGCATCGGGAAATAACCCCTTCACCGGATCCGGCCCGGAATTTTGGCACGGGGCTTGCTTATAAACAGATCAGAAGGACAGGCTTTTTAAAAATGAGCAGGTCCCGCAGCGCAGAAAGTACGAAGACGATACAGGAGGAAGACATGAGCCAAAATACCGGTGCACTTGACGGAGTTGTTGTTCTCGATCTGAGCCGCGTTCTCGCGGGCCCCTACTGCTCGATGATTCTGGGCGACATGGGCGCGGAAGTAATCAAAGTGGAAATCCCCGGAAGAGGGGACGACACGAGGGGATTTCCCCCTTTCAAGGAGGGGAAGAGCGGGTACTTCATGAATATGAACCGCAACAAGAAGGGCATTACCCTCAACCTGAAGACAGGAAAGGACGTATTCTTCGAGCTCGTGAAAAAAGCGGACATCCTCATTGAAAACTACCGCCCGGGGACGATGGAGAAGCTGGGACTTGGCTACGACGTCTTAAAAGAGATCAACCCGAAGCTGGTCTACGGCTGCATCTCCGGTTTCGGCCACACCGGCCCCTACAGCAGGCGCCCCGGCTACGATATCGTCGGACAGGCGATGAGCGGCATCATGAGCGTCACCGGCTGGCCGGACGGCGAGGCCACGAGGGCCGGCGCGCCGGTCTCCGACACGGTGGCGGGCATCTCGCTTGCGGCGGGTGTTCTCGGTGCCCTGCACCACGCACAGAAGACGGGTGAGGGGCAGAAGGTTGACATCGCCCTCGTCGACAGCCTCGTGAGCGTCATGCAGATCATCAATCAGATCTACCTCATCGGCGGACGCATCCCGGGACGCCTGGGGAACATGTATGAATCCACCGCCCCCTATGATACCTTCCCGACGGCTGACGGACAGTATGTGGTCATCGGAATTGCGAATGACGGCTTCTGGAAGAAGCTCTGTGTGATGATGGAGAGGGAGGACCTCATCGATCATCCGGACTACGCGAAGAACGGGGACCGCGTGAAGAACCGCGAAATCATCAAGCCCATCGTCGTCGAGTGGACAAAGAAGCAGAACTCGAAGGAGCTGATCGACCGGCTTCTTGAGGCCGGTATCCCGACCGCCCCGATCTACGACGTAAAGCAGGTGACCGAGGACCCGCATATCGCCGGTGCGAGGGAGATGTTCATCGAGATCGAGGACCCCGAGGTGGGGCCGATCAAGGTCACGAACACGCATATCAAGATGACCGGGACGAAGCAGGGCTTCCGCTTCCCCGCCCCCATGCTCGGGCAGCACAACAGGGAGATCTACGGCGGACTTCTGGGAATGTCCGATGAGGAGATCGCGAAGATGGAGGCGGACGGCATGATCTGATGCCGGAACATGAAAGAGGAAAACGGCAGAGCCCGATACGGGAAGGGGGATAAGAAATGTCATTGCCGAAAAGAGCGACACTTGTCGAGGTGGGGCCGCGGGACGGCTTCCAGAACGTAAAAGCGCAGATCGCGACAGAGGACAAGATCGCGATCATCAGACAGCTGATTCAGGCGGGGGTGCGCCAGATGGAGATCACCTCCTTCGTCAATCCGAAGTGGATTCCGCAGATGGCGGATGCCGCGGAGGTTGCACGGACGATTCTCGCCGAGGCGCCGGAGGATTTCCGCGCGATCGCACTCGCACCCAATCCCAGGGGCGTGGAGAACGCGGTGAAGGCCGGACTTAAGAATGTCACCTACGTGGTATCCGCGAGCGAATCTCACAATAAGCACAATGTGAACCGCGCGATTGCGGACTCTCTCGAACAGATCCGCGAGGTGGTGGGGCAGTATCCTGATATCCGCTTCAGAGTGTCGCTCTCTGTCGCCTTCGGCTGCCCCTATGAAGGAGATGTGCCGCTGAAGCAGGTTCTATCCATCCTTGACCGCCTCTATGGCTCCGGGATCCGGGAGATCGTCCTCTGCGACACTGTCGGCGTGGCGAACCCGAAGCAGGTCCGCGAAATGGTCGGGGCCGTGAGAGAGCAGCATCCGGATTTCGAGATCGGGCTGCATTTCCACGACACGAGAGGAATGGGAATTGCAAATGTCCTCGCCGGGCTCGAGGAGGGAATCACGACCTTCGAGACCTGCTGCGGGGGACTGGGCGGCTGCCCGTTCGCACCCGGCAGCGCGGGCAACACCTCTACCGAGGATATGCTCGGCATGTGGGGAGCGATGGGAATCGAAAGCGGCATCGATCTCGATGAGTATCTGAAAGCGGTGGAGATCGTGAAGGAGAAGGTGGACGCCCCCGTGACGGGCCGCCTCGCCAATATCTGCAGGGCGGGCGCCTGAAGTCAGGCGGTGCGCGGAAAGGAGAAAGCATGTATCCAGGAATGAAAGAGATTCCCTGCACCATCATGCGGGGCGGGACGAGCAAGGGCATCTTTATGATGACCCACGAGCTTCCCTCGGATCCGAAGAAGCGGGACGAGGAGATCTGCCGGATCTTCGGAAGTCCGGATGTCCGCCAGATCGACGGACTGGGCGGCGCCGATGTGTTGACGAGCAAGCTCGCGCTCATCAGTCCCTCGGACAGACCTGACGCCGACGTGGAATACACCTTCGGCCAGGTGAGCTTCGAGGAGGAGATGATCGACTACAAGGGCAACTGCGGCAATATCTCCGCTGCGGTGGGTCCCTACGCGATCGACAAGGGGCTGGTGAAGGCGGTGGAGCCCGTGACGACGGTCCGGATCTATCTCACGAACAGCGGGAAGATCCTGACCGAGGAGGTGCCCGTAAAGGACGGAAAGCCCCTCGTATACGGGGACTGCCGGATCGACGGGGTGCCCGGAACCGGCGCGCGCATCGATATCGACTGGTCGGAGATTGTCGGAACTTTCAGCGGCAGCCTGCTCCCCACGGGGAGCGTCGTCGATGAATTCACGATCGACGGGAAGAAGTATCCGGTCTCCCTCGTGGACGCCGGCAACCCGCTCGTCTTTATCGCCGCGGAGAGCCTCGGCATGAAAGGCACGGAGACGCCCGCCGAGATCGAGGGCGATCCGGCGCTTATGGAGAAGATCGAGAAGATCCGCAGCCGCGCAGCGGTATTATTTCATCTCGTGAACTGCGAGAAGGACGCCTATGATAAAAGTCCCTATATTCCCTTCTTCGCGATCGTGAGCCGCCCGGCGGATTACACCTGCTTCAACGGAACCGAGGTGAAGGCGGAGGATGTGGATCTTGTATCGAGGCTGCTCTTTATGCATCATATGCACAAGGCCTATCCGATCACGGGGACGGTCTGCACGGGATCCGCGATGAAGATCCCCGGGACGATTCCCTGGCAGATGATGACCGCGGAGGCCCGTGAGAGGACGGCGCTCCGAATCGGACATCCGACCGGGTCCCTCGAGGTGAAGGTCGACTCCGACACGGAGTCCACTCCCGTAAAGATCAAATACGTCAAGGTGTTCCGCACCGCGCGGAAGATTATGGACGGCACGGTGTATATCCGGGAGTGAGGAGCGGAGATTCGCGTGAAGCCGCACATTTTCAAAATATATGTTTTGGTAAATAAGATAGTTCATATCATCATAAAAGGAGGAGAATTCAAATGGCCAAGATGACACCCGAAGAAGCAAAAGCCTATGTGGAAGAACTGATGGCACGTGCGCACAAGGCGCAGAAGGTCGCGGAAAAGTTCACTCAGGAGCGCGTCGACGAGCTCGTCGGTGCGATCGCCTACGAGATGACCCGCGAGGATGTGAAAGCGGAGCTGGCGGAGATCGCCCTTAAGGAAACCGAGCTCGGCGATATCCCGAGCAAGATCGGCAAGATCCAGAAGAAGGTCAAGGGCGTCTACCGCGACATCAAGAACAAGAAGACCGTGGGCGTCTGCGAGGAGTACCCGGAGCGCGGCCTCCGCCGCATGTACAAGCCGGTCGGCGTCGTCGGAGCCCTGGTTCCCAGCACGCAGCCCGAGATGCTTCCGATCTGCACCGCCCTCTTCGCGATCAAGGCGAGAGACGCCGTCGTCATGTCCCCGCATCCGCGCGGAAAGAAGACCACCAATCTCACGGTGGACAAAATCCGTGCGATCCTTAAGAAATACGACGCCCCGGAAGATCTTCTGATCTGCGCCGACGAGAATCACGTGAATCTCCACGTGACGAATGAAATCATGGCCCAGTCCGACCTCGTCGTCGCGACGGGCGGCGCCGGCATGGTGAAGGCCGCCTATTCCTCCGGGACACCGGCCTACGGCGTGGGAGCCGGAAATGACAACGTCGTCTGCGACGACACCGCCGACCTCAAGTTTGCGGCGCACACGACTCATGTGAGCAAGATCGCCGATCTCGCGGCGGGCTGCTCCTGCGACAACTCCCTCGTCATCTTCGAGAGCGTCTATGACGAGATGGTCGCGAACCTGAAGGCCGAGGGAGGCTACCTCTGCAATGAGGAGGAGAAGGCGAAATTCCAGAAGGCCCTCTTCCCCAACTGGCCGAACGACAACGTGATCAACCGCGACATGGTCGCAAAGCCCATTGACGTCCTCGCGAAGCTCGCCGGCGTGGAGCTTCCCGAAGGCACCGAGTTCATCATGGTCGAGGAGACGGGCTCCGGCTTCGATTATCCGCTCTCGGGCGAGAAGCTCTGCCTCATCGTGACCCTCTACAGGGCGAAGGATCTGGACGACGCGATCCGGATCGTGAACGCGAACCAGGCGTACTCCGGAGCCGGCCACGGCGCCTGCATCTATACGACGAACGACGACAATCTGATCAAGTTCGCCGCGGAGACCTATACTTCCCGCGTCAACTGCAACCTCCCCAACAGCCAGGCCAACACCGGCACGTGGGAAGCGGGCTATCCGTTCTCCCCGTCTCTCGGCTGCGGCACATGGGGCGGAAACAGCGCCTCCGAGAATGTGGATCTCAAGTACTACATGAACAATACATGGATCGCGGTTCCGATCGACGGGAAAGAGCCCACCGACGAGGAGCTCTTCGGTGATCTCGTTCTTCGCTGATCCGCCCGCAGATATGTCTCTTCTCCCCGGGCTTTCGTCCTTCTTCCGGCGGAAGGTCCGGGGAATCAGGTAAACTTCTAACCTCCGGGATAGTGAACGGAGAGGAAATGTGGGATAGAATCGGCATATCGGAACGAGGTATTCCGAAACCGAAACGGGATTTCAAACATGAAATGTTCCGGCTCCCCGGAAAAGGAAGGGAGCCGGAAACCCCAAAACAGAAAAGTTGGCACGCAGGTTGCTAATATAAAGACAGATCAATGATATGCGGGAGACGGAAAGAAACTCCCCGCCACATACCGAAGGGCAGAGGTGTACAGCTGGCCGGAGGAACCACCATCAAAGAAAAGGAGCGAACCATGAAAGTTGATGTCACAAAATTAGAAGCGATCCTTAAGGAAGACAAGGAATTCAATCGTGAGATCCGTTATTTCGACGGCACCGTGAAGCTGCTGATGGGCGACGCGACCTACTGCCTCATCATCAAGGACGGCAAGCTCATTACCCTTAGAGATGATCTTCCCGCCGCCACCACCGCCGATACCGAGTTCGGAGGAAACGATGTACAGTGGTCCAACCTCCTCGCGCCGGTCCCGGTTCCGTTCTTCCAGTGCATCCAGACCTCCTGTGTCCGCGAGGGCATGACGATGTCGAACGATGTGAAGTCCCTCGCTTACCTTCCCGCATGGAACCGCCTGTTCCGCGTGATGCGCCTTAATGACGTGAAGGAACTCACCATCTGATTGACCCGGATTCCGATCCGAATCTGATTTGAACAGCTGCATTTCAAATGTGAAACTGAAACGCCGGGGTCAGCATTTAGAGATACCGCGGGATAAGGCGGTTGTGAGTCCCCGAACCCCAAATAAAACCGGAGGAATGATCATGAAAGCAAGACATGAAGAAATCGTTGGAAAGTATATGTACGTCACCGTCCAGGGCATCGAGTACCGCATTTACTATGAGGAGGCCGGACAGGGCATCCCGCTCGTTCTCGGACATACCGCCGGCTCCGACGGCCGCGAATGGCACTGGATGCTGAATGATGAGGAAGTGACGAAGAACTTCCGCCTCATCGCCTTCGACCTTCCGTATCACGGCAAGTCCCTGCCGCCGTTCGGCCAGAAGTGGTGGGAGGAGAAGTACTCCGCAGACGCCCAGTTCATGATGGACTGGCCGAACGCGATCGTTGACGCGCTTGAACTGGAGAATCCGATCTACATGGGCATGTCCATGGGCGGTCACCTCGCCATCGACCTCGCTCTGTTCTATCCTGAGAAGTGGAGCGCTACGATCGGCATCGAGGGCGCGCTCCGCACGAATGACGAGTACGCCGCCGCCGTCGACGGAAACGGCATGGAGCAGGTTGACTGGGAGTTCGATCATCCGATGATCAGCCGCAACGAGCTCGGCGCCGCGATGCTTCTCAACATGGCTCCGCAGTCTCCTGAGGAGTGCGTGAAGGAGTGCATGTGGACCTACATGCAGGGAGGCCCCGGCATCTTCGCGGGTGACCTGGTTTACTACAACGGCACGGCAGAGGGATCTCACAACCTCACCGTCGAGCAGGTTAAGACGATCGACGTCAGCAAATGCATGCTTTACCTCCTCACGGGTGAGTATGACCCCAACACATCCCCGGCTGATACCCTGAAGGTCGCCGAAAATGTCGAGGGCTGCTATTTCAAGGAGATGAAGGGCCTCGGTCATTTCGGAGCCATCGAGAATTATCCGAAGTTCAGAGAGTATCTGATGCCGGTTCTCGAGGATATCCTCGCCAAGGCGAAATAAGCCTGGATTTCCGGGAAATCTTGTGAATACCGTAAACGTCCGGTAATGATAAGGGCTGCTGCATGCTGTTGCAGCGGCCCGTTTTTCTTAAAGAGACAGGAGAACTTAAAGATATGAGAATTGTCAGTGAGGTGATGAATGGCGGAGAAATCCCCGCCCGTTTCGGAAAATACGGTACACAGAACAACAGCTTCGGTGTACCGAGCTGCTCGGTGCCCTTTGAGATCGAGGATGCCCCCGAGGGCACGAAGAGCTTTGCCGTTGTGCTCGACGACGTGGATTCCGTCCCGGTGTGCGGCTTCGTCTGGCTGCACTGGATTGCCGCAAATATCAAAAAGACGCGGGTCCCGGAAAATGACAGCGTAAACGCCGACTATGTCCAGGGAACCAACAGCTGGCTCGGAACTTACGGGAAAGAGGGATCTGCCGGTTACGGCGGCATGACGCCGCCTGACCGCCCGCATGTCTACACGCTGAAGGTATATGCCCTGGATACGGAGCTCGATCTTGAAGACGGCTTTTTCTACAATGCGCTGGTCCACGCGATGAAGGGACATGTCCTCGCTTCTGCCGAGGCGGAGGGAACCTACCGGAACTGATCCGGAGATTAGATTCGGTGTCAGGCACTATCGGATTTTTCTGTATACACCCGGTGCCGCCATGGATTACAATATTGAAAACAGCGTTTCGGAATAAAGCGGAGTTGTCCGGGCAGCGGCCGTAAGAAAGAGGACGGAAGGGAGATAATCCTTATGCGCTACGAAGTTTTTCAGGAGTCTGTGATCAGACAGGATCCGGATTACCTCACCCAGAAACATATGGAGCGGACCTATATCGAGGCGACGAAACCGACCAAGGAGGCGCACATCAGTTTCAACGAGCACCTGGATCCGGAGTTCCGCTCCTGCAGCGTGGAGGAGAAGACGCTGCGTCTTCTCTACCACATGAAACCGTGGATGCTGAACACCGGCGGGAGCATGCACGGCGGCATCATCGCTTCCTTAAGCGACATGTCGATGGGACTTCTCGCCAGATACTTCAAGGGTTCCTCCGAGTGCGTGACGGTCCACCTGGGCGTGGAATATCTGCACGGGATCGCGCCGGAGAGCGACGTCATCGTGGAGTGTAAGGCGGAGAAGGTCGGAAAACGGGTGATCTTCCTCACGTCGAAGGTCTATGTGGCGGAGAGCGGGAAGCTGGCCGCGATCGCGACGGCGGAATTTATGTGAGCGCCCTTTTGCGAACCGGAATAAACCGTTTGCGAAAAGAACCTGACAGGGATGTCAGGTTCTCAGACTGTAGACAAAGTCCGGGCAAGCCCCGGATTTTGTCTATTCAAAACACTG
>CAYLHR010000018.1:0-20996 GCA_964383335.1 uncultured Lachnospiraceae bacterium | reverse complement strand
GATCGCGATGATCATCATGTTGGGGTCTGTCTTCTCGAAGCAGCTGACGACGATCGGGATCAGGATGCCGAAGGTGCCCCAGGACGTGCCGGTCGCAAATGAGAGGCCGACCGCGATGAGGAAGATGATCATCGGCAGGAAGGCGCGGAGCCCGGCGGCGGAGGCTTCAACGAGGCCCGCGACGTAGGCCGCGGCGCCGAGGCTGTCCGTCATGGACTTAAGCGTCCAGGCGAAGGTCAGGATCAGGATCGCCGGCACCATCTGCTTGAAGCCCTCGGGAAGGCAGCCCATTATGTTTTCAAAGGACATCACCTTGCGGATGAGATAGAAGCAGATCGTGAGAACGAGCGCGACGAAGGAACCGAGCACGAGGCCGATCGAGGCGTCGCTGTTCGCGAAGGAATTCACGAAGCTCTCGCCCGAGAAGAATCCGCCCGTGTAGATCATGCCGATGACGCAGCAGACGACGAGCGTGATGATCGGGAACAGCATATCCGACACGGTGCCGTCCGTGGAATTCTTTTCCTGCTCGACATTTGCGTAGGGGCGGTCGGGCGTGGTGTAAAGGTCGCCCTTTTCGATGGCATTCTTCTCGTGCTCCGCCATGAGGGAGTAGTCGGTCTTCGAGACGACCAGCATGATCATCATGACGATCGTAAGAAGCGCGTAATAATTGAAGGGAATGGCGCTCACGAAGAGCTGGATGCCGTTCCGGCCCTCGACGAAGCCGGAAACCGCCGCCGCCCACGAGGAAATCGGGGCGATGATGCAGACCGGCGCGGCCGTCGCGTCGATGAGGTAGGCGAGCTTGGCCCGCGAGACATTGTGCTTGTCCGTGACCGGGCGCATGACGGAACCGACCGTGAGACAGTTGAAGTAGTCATCAATAAAAATGAGCACACCCAGAAGAATCGTAGCCAGCTGCGCCCCGATCCGTCCCTTGATATGCTCGCCGGCCCAGCTGCCGAAGGCTGCGGAACCGCCGGTACGGTTCATGAGCTGAACCATGACACCCAGGATGACGAGGAAGATCAGGATTCCGACATTGTAGGAATCGGACAGAACGGCGATCATGCCGTACTTCGCGTCCTCGATTTCGTGATAGAAAATGTGATTCAGCGTACCCTCGAAATTGAATCCGGAATAAAGAAGACCGCCCGCCAGAATTCCGACGAAAAGCGAGCTGTAAACCTCCTTTGTGACGAGTGCCAGCACGATCGCGATCACCGGCGGCACGAGTGACCAGGCCGACTGACTGACCGTCTCCGGGTTCGTCCGGAATGCGCCGTAGACCATGACGGCGATGACGGCGATGACGGCGATGAGCGGCAGGGTCTTCTTCTGCTCTTTCACCATAAAAAATCCCCCCTTGTGAAATCTCAGAATTGAAAAATGTTTTATAACGTGTCCATTTTACAGCGGTCAAAGCGCACGCGTCAATAAAAATGCGTCATCACTGCGAAGTTGTTGCCTGATGAAGCGGTGAAGCGGTAAATTTTCCGACTGAAAGCTCAAAGCGTTCAATCCCGCTCATTCTGCCATATGCGCAAACAGCGCAAGATCTGAACAATTCGATTTTCGGCACTGTGACGACCGTGTGACCTGTATCCCATAAGATTAATGTTACCCGAATTACGTTAACGTTTTCGTCAGACACTTCCGCGGAACGTCAGATACTTCATTCTGACGGGGATTTACAGATATCTGATAATTATTAAGGAAGCTTTTGAGAGAGGATCCCATGTCAAAAGCCGGCAGGAGAATCATTTTCTTCATTATTGTATTGTTTGGGCTCGTGGTGTTCAATTACCCGAACATCGCGACTTTCGTGAACAATCTTACGGCCAACCGAGAGATCAGCGAATATCAGGAGTCGATTCAGGAGGCGGACACGACCTGGATCGAGCACGAGATGGAGCTCGCCTACGCCTACAACCAGTCCCTGCCGATGAGCTTTCCGGCGGACCCGTTTTCACAGAGTAATATCCGCAGCTTTACGGGCACTGAATTTGAGCATTTTGACATGGTGCAGGACGGCGCGGTGATCGGCTACGTCGAAGTTCCTTCTATTAATATATATCTTCCGGTTTATTACGGAACGAGCGACGAGGTGCTCGAGAAGGGCCTCGGTCTTGTGGAAAATACATCCCTTCCGGTAGGCGGCGAGGGTACCCACTCCGTCATCTCCGGGCACACGGGAATGGCCTCCCGTAAGCTGTTTACGGATCTGAATCTCGTGAAGGAGGGGGAGGTATTTTTCCTTCACGTCCTCGACCAGCACTTCGCCTACAAGGTCAACCAGATCAAGGTGGTGCTGCCGCACGAGACGCAGGATCTCATCATCGAGAGGGATCACGACTACGTGACGCTGCTCACCTGCACGCCATTCGGGATCAACGATCACCGGCTTCTCGTCCGCGGCGAGCGGACCGAGTGGGACTTCACGCCGGAGAAGATCGAGCACCCCGTGGTCCGGACACTTCGGAATCCCAACGAGTGGAAATGGCTGGCGGCTCTTGGCGGTGCGGTCTTCGTCCTCCTCATCGCGGTGCTTCGCATGATCATCGACAGCCGGAGGGAGAAGAAGAAAAGGGCCGCCGCGAAGAAGGCGGAGGCCGAGGCATCGGCGGCAGAAGCATCGGCGGCAGAAGCATCGGCGGCAGAAGCATCGATGGCGGAAGCGGATACGGTGGAAGACACGAAACCGGACTGAGCCGCGGCGGTCGGAATGCAGATCGGCCGGATTGAGCACAGCTGCCGGCGGACGCATAAACGAAAATGTTCACTTTGGGACAATACAGACATCCGTGACGAAAAGAAAAAATGTGTGACGAAAGTTTGTCTAAGACCGGTCGAATGTGACCTCTGCGTGATAGGCATTTTGTATGCTGATAGTACAACGAGCCAGTGTGCTGTCAGGGGGAATAAAAGCAGCACCTGAAATTGCATCAGGGAAACCACAGAAACAGCTTGTAGATTTGGGGATTACAGCAGGGAGCAGACAATGAGAAATATCTGGAGACGGTTCATCGCCGTCACGGCAGTCATCGGACTGCTGATGTCCAATATTTCATACGGGATACCGGCATACGCGGCAGAAGAGACGTTCGTCGAGGACGATCAGGAAGCGGCGTATCCGGAGGAAGCGGGAGAACTGCTTCTGGACACTTGTCCGGAGGGCGTTCTGTCGCTCGCTTCACTTGCTGAGGCGGCCGGCTATGTCTCCGAGTTCTACGAGGTCACAGACGACGGCGCGTATACGACTTATCTTGTGGACACCGCCATTTACACCTACTCGGCGGGCGCCGACGGGAACCTGTTCCTTCTTAATGAAAATGGGCAGACTCTCACAGACGAGAACGGTCAGATCCTCGCGGTAAGCCGGGACGGCCTGGTGCTCGACAGCGTGGTCTTCGCGGACGGCTCCACCGGATTCGCATTCCGGAACCCGGCAGTGACCGGCGGGGACGTTCTTCAGGAAAAGCTCGAAGCTGAAGAGGCGGCCGCTGAGGAAGAGGTATACGAGGAAGAGTACAGCGAAGACGATCCGGAAGCCGGCTGGGAGGAAGAAGAGAGCGGCGAGACAGATCCCGCGGAAGAAGAGTACTACGAAGAAGAGCTTCCTCCGGAAGAAGGTTACACGGAAGGCGAACAGGAACTCATCGAAGACGGCGGGGAGGGCCTCGAGGGAGAGGAGATCCCCGGGGAAGAGATTCCCGAAGAAGAAGTCATCGAGGAGGAAGTGATCGGGGAAGAGAATCCCGAAGGGGAGACGGCCGAAGAAGAAGCAGAAGAAGGAGAAATGACAGAAGAGGAAAATCCCGAGGGCGAAGAAGCCGGGGAGAATAAAGAGGAAACAGAAGAGAACGCCGATCCGGCGGCCGAGGGAGAATCCGAGGTGGAAAAGACCGGGGAAGAGGCGGCGGACGCCGAAGCGGCCGATGCGGAAGAAGTCACGGGAGAGGAACCCGATGAGAACGTGATCCCGACCTCCGCTGATCTGGCGGCGCAGGAGGAAGAGAAGGAAGAGCCTCCCAAAGAAAATGAGACGGGCCTCATCGCCAAGACGGCAAAGAAGGCCGCAGCCAAGCTGATGGGGGCGAGCCTCCTCGGGGCACAGAACACGACCCCGACGACCAGCGGCATCACTTCGGACTGGATTGTGAACCAGCTCGGCGACGCGGCGGACTACGCGGTGTTCGCGAATGAGTTTAAGCCCACGGGCCACATGTCAGGACGGATCGCAGTCGGAACGCTGGAACTCAACAACACGGGCTTCATGTTCGGTCTTGATACTGCAAGCGGGCAGAGCTATATTTACCCGAATGAATACAGTATCAAGGTGACGAAGACAGTCGACGCAGAACAACAGAACGCCAGAGAGAATACCTTCAGATTTGGATTATTTACATCTCCCGATGCCGAGGCTCCGATTGAAACGATCGAACTCATGACTAAGGAGACGGCCGACGGGATCGGCAAGGCTACGGGGTACTTCAGCGGTAAGCTCGGAAACAGCAGCCTGTACATTTTCGAGCTGGACGGCGCCAATCACAAGCTCGGCGAAGGCGCGGTATTCGAAAATGGCGATTATCTCTATCAGGTAACATACGGAAATGAGGGACAGCCGGTTATTCAGGCACAGAGCCAGTTCACATACGACAATATCAGCTATGTGGGGAACTTTGCGGGCACTATGCGCGATAAGACGCTCGTGAATAAGAATCCGAGCAACCGGCCGGTCATCTATATGGGACCGTCAAATACTCTCACTCAGGGCGGAGGAACGAATAACGGACCCCTTATTGAAAATTCGACGACAGGAGCCAGCATCTCGGTGCCGGACGCGGACGGCGATTTCGCGGTAGTCAATCCATTCCCGTTTAATTTTTCAACAGAGCTTTCCGGCCTCTCCTCGTTTAGTGCGGAACTGGCCAGGCTCTGCAAGGAGGATCCGAAAGCAGGTACGGGACAGCCTGCGGCTGACTCCAATGTGGTCGTCTATAACTTTACAGCGACATCCAGCGGCTTCCTGACCGATGCTGCCGCGGCGATGGGTTATAGTGATGATATTAATAAGGTAACCAATACCGGCATTCATATCGGTGATGACCAGTATGTGGTGTTCAACATCGATATGTCGGGAGTCACGACTTCAGCGAATAGTCCCTATGAAGTCACAAAGTATATGATTAACGGCCAGCTGACGAACGGTATGTATAATAATGCCGCGTCGCGTACACTGTTTAATTATTATACAAAGAGCGGTGATACATACAGCACATATAACGGGTTTGTATCGATCGATACAGCAGACGGCACACATCTTCTTCCCGGCGGAACCGTAACAAACTTCAAAAATATGCAGGGAAGTATGATCGCCAATTCCGTTGTTAAAAATGACGGTGAGGTCCACCACGACCCGATGCGCCACCTGTCGCAGAAGGGAACCTTCGCGGCAACCAACACAGGTGTTAAACCTGAGCCGGCCGAAGCGGTCATCGAGGCGCAAAAGCGCATGAAGGGCGGAAAGGCGGACGGGTCGGATGTGGAGAACGGAAAGTTCCATTTCCTTCTTGCACCCGGTGAGTCGACGCCGGACGCGCCGCTCCCTGAAAATGCAGCCGGTCCGGTGGAGGTCACAAACGGAGACGGCGGCGCCGTAAGCTTCGGATCCATCTCCTTCCAGCAGGAAGGAATCTTCTACTACACAATCACCGAGAAGATTCCGGAGGCGGCGAAGAACACGGACGGGATCCGGTCGGACGACAAGCTGATCTACGACACGGCGGTCCATACCGTAAAGGTTGAGGTCACAAAGGATCCGGCGAATCTGAGACAGCTGAAGGCAGCGGTCACTTACCTTGATAAAGACAATAATGCAGAAGACGCAGCCGTCTTCACGAACGCGGAGTTCGAGCCCGTAAAAACCGGCTTCGAAGCACAGAAGCGGATGGGAGACGGGGCGGACGTCCCGAAAGACAAGTTCGAATTCGAACTGACAGGAGACGCGGCTGAAGGAGATAAGAAAGCCTCACCCTTCCCGGAAGGAATCACGGAGTCGGAGTGGCCCGTGAAGGTGAAGAACGGGGAGAACGGAGCGGTCGAATTTTCGGAGATCACCTTCAGTGAGGTCGGCGAGTACTTCTACACGATTCGCGAGGTACTTCCCGAAGGTGTCACGAAGGAGAAGCCGACGGACGGGACGTACAACTACGATACCGCCGAGTACCGCGTGAAGGTAACGGTCACCACGGACCCGGCCACCGGAAAGCTGGCGGCGAAGAAGGAATACGCCAGGATCCCGGAGAACGGCGGGGATCCGGTGTTCGGTGAGGAGGCTCCGACATTTACGAATGAGGAGATCCACTACGGGGAGCTGCTCGTAAAAAAGGTTCTCGGAGACGATGAGACGGTTCTTCCGTCCGACCTCAGATGCGAATTCATCCTCACCCGGGTGAAGAAGACGGAAAGTGATGAAGAACAGGTCATCACAAAGCCCATTGAAAATGGTCTCGCCCGGTTCGATCACCTCGAGCCGGAGACAGAATACACGCTCACCGAATCGCTCGCGCCGGAAGGCTACATGCCGGTCAGCGGAAGCTACACGATTCAGGTGGCCAAGGACGGAACCGTGACGATGAAGGATGGTTTTACAGAAGACCGCTACGTCACATTTGTTCCGGGAGACAGCACCGCACAGGAAGGAAGCGATGAAGCGATCGCCTCCCTCCGGGTCAGGAACTATCTGTTCATCGATGTTCCTGAGACAGGAAGCAACACAAGGCTCCTGTTCAACATGATCGGAATCTTCATCATGTTCGCGGGCTTGACCCTCTATCTTCTGGAAAGGAGGGCTGAGCGCATAAGACGTTGAAAGAGATGAGATTCATTCATGATCCGCCGAAGCGATGCCAGGCGGGCCGTCCCGGCCCGGGCAGAGCCCGATGGCGGAACGGAAGAGAAGGTCCCGACGGGGTCCGATGTCGAAACAGAATTCGGATCCGGGACGGGGACAGAAGTTAGAACCCGCTGCAGTTAACAAAGATTCAGATGATAAAGCAGTCCGGAGACGGACATTCCCGATGGGGAAAAAGGTTACAGCTGCCGGAAGGCAGATTAACAACACGTTTCACAAATATATGGAGGAGAGAAAATGAAACGTAATATGAAATCAGTCATCACCGTTCTTCTTGCTCTCGTGATGACACTTTGCATGGCACAGAGCGCGTTCGCCGAGGAACCGGCCGCGGCACCGACCGCTAAAATCAAAATCAGTAACGGAAAGGCCGGCTGCGAGTATTCCGTGTTTAAAGTAATGGATGCGGAGATCGTTGCTAAGGACGGATCATTGGCAAAGTATACCGTGGATCCTGAAATAGCTGGTTTCTTTAATAAAGATCCCTATGCCTTTGATGAAACAAAGGGGATTCTTAACGGTGCTACCGTAGTAGCCGGTGATACGGAGTGGAAGAATGATAATACAACAGAAACAGCGGCACTGGCTTCGGCGCTTGCAGCATATGCGAAGGCTCATGATACTGCCGTGGTTGTTTTGACAGCAGATCAGGAAGCGACCCTTCCGCTGGGCTATTATGTGGTTGTTCAGACGAGGAATGCGGAGAACGGCGCGGACTCTGAGAAAAAGGGAGACGGCGTTGTCGCCACAAAGCCCATCCTTGTGGATCTTCTGAAGGACAAGACGAACATTACTCTTAAGGACGACAAAATCACACTCGACAAGGTAATTGTCGAAGATGGAAAAGATAAGAAGGCGAACGATGCCAACATTGGCGACACAGTATCTTTCAAGATTTCAACAAGCATCCCGACTTATGAAGCGAATGTTGATGTGAATACGCTTCAGTTTACACTGACTGATACATTTTCTGCCGGCTTTACATATGATCCGGCGAGCCTCGAGATTGCGGGATTCGTAAAAGATACGGATTATACGGCTGTATATGATGAAGCGACCAGAAAGCTTACCATTGATTTCAAACCGGCAACGATCAACAGCAAGCAGGGCACAGCTGTCGTCGCGACATATGGTGCTGTTCTGAATGAGAATGCGGTTGTTAACAGCACAGTTGGCAACCCGAACGATGTCAAGCTTGAGTACACGCACAATCCGAACGAAGGAAAGGGCGGAAAGACCCTCGAGGATAAGACCAAGACCTATACATATGGCATTGGAATCCATAAGGTTGAGCCGAACCGTGAAGGAGGAGAGGACAAGGATCTTCCGGATGCAGAGTTCCAGATTAAAGACAGCAAAGGCACTGTGATTAAGTTCATCGATAACGGTAACGGAACTTATACAAAGGCAACAGAGGAGCAGCTTACAGACGAAACTCTGAAGGACAAGATCACCGATACGATCGTTTCCCAGCAGTCCGGTCTTGCTTCTGTCAAGGGTCTCGATGAGGGCACTTATTCCATCACTGAGACAAAGGCTCCGGATCAGTATACCAAGATCGAGGGAGACATCACAGTGACGATCACTGCTGATAAGAACGAGGGTGAGCCTACCGGAACAGCGACAGTGACGGCCGGCGGCGCCGGAGACGCTGAGATGGAAGGCAACAAAATTACAGACTCTGAGACTGGTGAACAGACCGGATCTGTTAAGATCAAAGGTGACGGCACGATTGATGCAATTGTCCTGGTAAAGAACTACAAGGGCATCACCCTTCCCGAAACCGGTGCAACCTCCGCTATGTTCTGCATGATCGGCGGTATCGCGATCCTTCTTCTTGCCGGCCTGTACTACGAGTTCGCGGTCAGACGCGCGAAGGACGTGAAGTAATTCACCGAAACAGTTGAAATCATCACCATCGGGCCTGTAATATGAAAGTATCACGGGCCTGAGACAATCAGAAAATGCTCTGATTTAAATGCGGTCTGCCGCAGCCCGAAAAGCGGCAGACCGGAGATAAAAGAACCCGACACGGAGCCTGCGGGATGATCCCGCAGGCCCGGGGTGAAAAAGTAAGAAAACCGAAATCGGAAACAGGAACAGACAAATCATTTCACTTTCACAATCAGGATCGAATATAAGGCGATGAAGAGAACCCTGCTGAAAAAACTGAATACAGTGCTCAGCGCGATCCTCCTTGCGGGGCTTGTGGTGTGCGCGTCCGCGCACACGGCGGGTGCCGGGGAGGGGTCATGTTCTCTTGTCATCAATGAGACATATAAGGACGGGCCGGTCGCGGGCATAAGGCTTGCTGTGACGAAGGCCGCGTCCTACGGAGAGGACGGCACGGCGGCAGCCACGGAAGCGTACGCGGGGAGTGAGACGCTGAAGGAGGTCCTCGACGGGACATTTGCGGAGGGAACCGACTGGGTGAGTCTCGCGGAGAAGCTCGCGGCTTACTCGGCGGAGAATGGAATCGGCGGAGACGAGGTTGTCACCGGGTCAGATGGTACGGCAGAACTTGACGGGCTTGATGAGGGAATTTATCTGATCCGGCAGATCAATACGGAGGCGGACTTTGAGGCGCTCGGGTACCGCGCGACGGTATCCCCCTACCTCATCGCTCTCCCCCAGGTCGCGGCGGACGGGAGCGAGACAAGGCACGTGACCTGCCAGCCCAAGTGCACGGTGGAGACGGATACACCGGATTCGATCAGCATCTCTGTGGAGAAGCACTGGGTCGACAATTCGAACGCCTTCGGTATCCGGCCGACAGAGATCACCATCGCGCTGATCCGGAGTAAGCTTCCGGAAGAGGGCGCGGAGAGCGGGGATCTGATTGAACCCGAGATTTATGAGCAGATTCAGCTGACGGCCGCCAATAACTGGCTGCACACCTGGACGGGGCTCAGCACGGAGTATTACTGGACGGTGCGCGAGCTCGTGGTTCCGCCGGGATATACGTCCACATCACAGCGCAGCGGAAGCGACACGGCCGTGACCTACAGCATCACGAACACGCTGCCCGGGTTCCCGACTCCGACGCCCGGAGAGGGCGAGGAGGAGCACGGCGGCCGGCGGACCAATATTGAGATTCCGACGACCACGCCGACGGGAGAGGCGACGGTGACGCCGAGCTCGAGACCGGGCACGGAGACGACGCCGAGCCCGAAGCCGGGCACGAAGACAACGCCGACGCCGACACCGTCACCGACGCCGACCTCACCGGGAGGAACGACTCCGCGGGTGACAAGGACGACATCGAGCTCCGGCTCCAGGATCGATCGGGTCAAGGAGGCCGTGACGAAGACACTGTCCGTCAAGACGGGCGATCCGCTGACGATGTTCGTGTTCGGAGGCCTCGCGGCGCTCTGCCTCATCGTGATCGTGAAGGCGCTGCGGAAGAGACAGAAGAAGACGGAGTAACAGGACATAGCAAAGGGGCTGTAAAAACAGCATATTGGACAGGAGAGAAGGCCCGGAGTTGAACTCCGGGTCTTTCTTTTATGTCAGGAAATCTTTTTCTGTTCAGTCTGCATTCTGATCACAAAAGCAGCCCGATCGAAGAAAATTGTTCAATTTTCAACGAGAATCTTCCTGACAGAGGTGTTTTGATAACACGATATCAGTATGATTGGGTTGAATTGTCACTAAAAATGGTGCAAATGCAGATAATTTATGCTTATTTAATTGAATTCCGTCCGGTATCCGTGTTATTCTCTTATGGAATATGGTCGTTTTTCTGTGACCGTGTCTTTGCGCGTTACGGCTTTCACTGTATGCTGACAGCATGCACGAGGGGACCGGACCTGTCATTTTTCATAAATCAGGAAGCATCATTGGATAAGGGGTGAAGGGAATGCGCGGAATAGGAATCAGTGCCGCGGATCGCATAGATCCGGGAGGCGCGGAAGGAACGGGGGCCGGACCGTCGAAGAAGTATTATCTGCAGCTGTTCGGGGGACTCCGCTTCGGCGACGGAGAGGCGGTTCTCACGCAGGAGCAACTGCGGTCGGATATGGTGACGAAGCTGGCCACATTTTTGATGTACAACTACCGGAATCCGCTCTCGGTACAGGGCCTCATCGAGGCGCTCTGGCCGGAAGGCGGGACGGGGAATCCGGAGGGGGCGCTGAAGAACCTGGTGTACAGGCTGCGGAAGGCGCTCGAGAAGAACTGGCCGGATGAGACCTTTATTCTGACGGGGGCCCACACCTATCAGTGGAACCCGGAGCTCTCTCTCGTCATCGATACGGAGGAGTTCGAGCAGCGGCTGCACGCGGCGGACAAGTCGATCGACGTGAACCGCAAGAAGGAGCTCCTGCTCGAGGGTATCCGGCTCTACTCGGCGCAGTTGCTGCCGGATTTCGGCAATGTCTACCGGATTCTCTGCGAGCAGACGCGGCTGCACAACCGGTTTCTGTCCGCGATCCGGGAGCTGTGCAGCATTCTGGAGCACAGGGAGGAGTACGAGATCATGATTGAGGTCTGCCAGAAGGCGGCCCGGCTCGAGCCCTTCGACGTGCCCATCCAGGTGCTGCTCATGAAGGCGTATTTCGGGGTGCAGAAGTACAGCCTGGCGGAGAAGCATTTTCAGGAGGCATGTCTTTTCTTCGAGGAGAGCGGCCTCACCGAGGAGGTGCTGACGCTCCGCTCGGAGTACCGGCGCATTCAGCGGCAGATGAACAACATGGAGACGTCGCTTCGGGTGATCGAGCAGGATCTGCGGCAGGATCCCGGATCAAAGCGGGCCTTCGTCGTCGGCTACGACGTGTTCCGGCGGGTCTTTGAGCTGAGGGTGCGGCGCGCGGAGCGCCATCCGGAGCTGCTGGCGCTGGGGCTTCTCACGCTGAATCTGTCGAAGGAGAACGCGGGGACGTATCCTGTGGGGTCGCTCAGCGCATTTTCGGGGGGAATGCCCGGGAGCGCGTCCCAGATCTATACGATCAGAGAGCAGGAAATGGACCGCATGGAGGGCAATCTCAGTACCGGCCTCCGCGGCGGAGACGTGATCACGCGGTACAGCGCAAACCAGTTTCTCATGGTGTTCGGCGGCTGCAGCGAGCACGACGCGGAACAGGTACTGCAGAGAGTGGTGGGTCTCTACGGGAAGAGCGGGGGGCGCTGCCGCTGCAGTCACAGCGTGAAGGCGGTTGAGGTTTCCCGGCCAAGGGAGGCGGCGGAAACGGATAATGTCAAAATGTAGAGGATGAGAGGAGAAAAATCATCCGAAAAATCCGATAATCGAGGATGTACTTCTGTATAAATTTGAGAACTTAAGGGAAAATTGTGCGCACTTGTCATTTTTGTGGTAAAATTGCGATGTATTGCTGCAATGTAGATACATTCTGCCATAGAACGTGTCATCTTGGTTAAACTGGAAAAATGTCAGGAGTGTAATCGAAAAAATGCTTTATAATGCTCATCTAGAAACGCTCATACGAGTGGTGGAGGCCGGAAGTTTCCGGCGCGCTGCGGAGCAGATCGGGATTTCACCGTCCGCAGTACTGAAACAGATTTCCCTTCTTGAGAAAGATCTGGGCGTGTCCGTGTTTGACCGGACGCGCCGCGGCGTCAGCCTCACAGAGGCGGGAGAATCGATTTTCAAAGATTCCAAGTATATTATTCAGTACTGCGAGGATGCGGGAATGAGAGCCCGGGAGCTCCAGGAAAACAGATTGAATGTAATCCATGTCGGGGTTTCACCGATGACGCCGGGAGATCAGATCACGGAGAGCTGGCCAAGGCTGTTCCGGAAATGCCCCGATGTGCAGCTTCGGCTTACGATGTTTGAAAATTCAAAGCTGGGAACCGAGCGGGCGTTCCGGACGATCGGGCAGGATATCGATCTGATTATCGGCATCTATGATGAGAGCTATCTGAAGAGTTACGGCCTGAGAGCGCTGAAGATTGCGGAGCTGCCGGCGATGGCGGCGGTTTCTCTCGACAATACGACGTTTCCGACGGGCAGGAAGATCTCCGTCGGGGATTTCGGAGGACATACCGTGATTCTTCCAAGACCCGGCTGCTTCGGCGTCTGTGACAGGATCCGCAAGGAGCTGGAGGGCGTCAGCCCGGAGGTCGTGCTGGAAGAGGCGGAGCCGTATACGCTGGACCCATTTTACGCGATCCAGAACAGCGACAGGGTGCTTCTTTCGGTGGAGGCGTGGAAGAGGGGGCAGATGCTCTGCAGGACCATTCCCGTCGACTGGAATTACTGCTTCTCCTACGGCGTGATTTACGCGGATAATCCGTCGGATAAGGTCGTCCAGCTGCTCGAGGCCGTCAGGTCGGAGCTCATCTCACCGGAGGAAATCAGCGCGTGAGACGCGGGCGGAAAAAGAAACTGAAGAGGGGACATCCTTTTTTAAGAACGGTGATCTGTATCGCCGTTCTTTTTGTCATGTGGAAGATCGCGGCCGGGGCGGCCGGAGACGGGTACGGACCGGCCGCTGGAGACAGCGGGCCGGGGCTTACGGTTCACGGGGAGGCGGAGCCGGAGGCCGGCAGTCCGGTCTCCGGCGGTCAGACTTCCGGAGATCAGAATTCCGGTGCGGAAGGGTCCGAAGGTCCGGCATCCGGCGCGGGCAGTTTTGCGGATTACGAGCCAGACGCCTTTCCCGCGTACGCGGGCGAGCCGTACGTGACGGTCAACGGGGATGTGCCGTATTTTTCGGAAGAGGAGCTGACGGCGGCGCCCTTTGAGGAATACGGACCGCTGGATGAACTGGGCAGGTGCACGGGGGCGGCGGCCTGCGCGGGCCCCGAGACGCTGCCGACGGCGGAGCGGGAGGATGTCCGGTCCGTGCGGCCGAGCGGCTATCACAATAAAAAATACAGCTGGATCGAGGGCGGCTACCTCTACAACCGGTGCCACCTGATCGGTTATCTGCTCACGGGGCAGAATGCCAACGAGCGGAATCTCATCACGGGGACGCGCTATCTCAATATCGAGGGCATGAAGCCCTTCGAGGACTCGGTCGCGCAGTATATTTACGGCACGCGGAATCATGTGCTCTATCGGGTGACTCCGGTCTTTGAGGGGTCGAATCCGGTGGCATCGGGCGTGCTCATGGAGGCCCGGTCCGTCGAGGATCCCCGCGTCATGTTCTGTGTCTACTGCTACAATGTCCAGCCCGGCGTCGTCATCGACTACACGACCGGGTGGAGCCGGGCGGCGGACTGAGCTGCCGGAAAGAGCGGTCACAGGAGCTCCGCGAAGAAGCGCAGGAACAGCTGGCCCAGGCGCATATAGGTCTTCCGTCCGCCGGCGTATTCCTCCGTCACCTCCCGGCACTCCGGAAAGAGGCGGTCAAAGTCCTCCTTTATATCGCGGACGGCTTCGCAGTTATACAGCAGGCAGGCGTCCTCGAAGTGGTGGTAGAGGCTCCGGTAGTCCAGGTTGATGGTGCCGATTACGGCGGCCCGGCCGTCCGCGATGCACATCTTGGAGTGAATGAAGCCCGGAGTCCACTCGTAAATTCGGACACCGTTTCTCGCCAGACGGTTGTAGAAGGAACGGGACACGCCGTATATGAGCTTTTTATCCGGGATGCCGGGCGTGATGATGCGGACGTCCACCCCTCTTTTTGCCGCGAGACCGATCGTGTGGGACATCTCGTCCGTGATGATGAGGTAGGGCGTCGTGAAGTAGCAGTAGCGGGAGGCGGACTGGACCATGCTGATGTAGACGTCCTCGCCCACGTGCTCATTGTCCATGGGGCTGTCGGCGTAGGGCTGCACGACGCCCTTCGGGAAGGCCGGGTCCGCCTCCGCCGCGTCGCTGCCCGCTTCTGCCGGAGGAACGGCATCCGGATCAGAGGCATTCGGTCCGGATGCAATCGGCTCAGAAGCATCCGGTCCGGAGGGAACGGTTTTTAGCGGCGGCAGATATTTCCGGAAGTCTCTGTCGTCCGCATCGCGGTCCCGCACCGCGTTCCACATCTCGAGAAACATGATGGTGAGGCTCCGCACCGCGCCGCCCTCCATGCGGATTCCGGTGTCCTTCCACATGCCGTAGGGGTGGGTGATATTGAAGTATTCGTTAGCCATATTGTATCCGCCGGTGTAGCCGACTTTGCCGTCGATGACCGTGAGCTTTCTGTGGTCCCTGTGGTTGACGAAGAGGCGGAAGATGAAGCTCACGGGGTTGAAGGCCCGGCAGTGGATGCCGATGGCCTCCATGCGCTTCACGAAGTCGCTGTCGATGAAGCTGATGCTGCCCATGTCGTCGTAGAATACCCGGACCTCGACGCCGGCCTTCACCCGCTCCTCCAGCACGGTCTGCACGCTGTGCCAGGCCTCCTGATCCTCAATGGCGAAATATTCCATGAAGATGAAGTGCTCGGCCTTCTCCATATCCCGGAGCTGGGAGGCCAGGCCCTCCGCGGCGTCCGGAAAATATGTCACGTCCGTGTCCGCGTAGGGAGGGTAGGGCGCCCTGTCCGCGATGTAGCGCATGGTGCCGGCGGTCTCCGGCGCCTCCACGGCGGCTTTTTCCAGAATTTCCCGGTTTTCGGGCAGATAGGGCAGAAGGAGACGGTCGATGGCCTCGTAGCGCCGGCGCATTTTTCTGGTGGAGCCGGACAGGCCCACGAGAAGGTAGAGGAGCACGCCGGTGAAGGGCATGGACAGGATGAGGACGATCCAGGGCACCTTCATCGAGGCGGTCTTGTACTGGCTGTAGATGCCGAGCACGAGGACGGAGCCCAGCAGCCGGATCGCCAGGTTGACCCACTCCGCGTAGTCCGCAAGCTGTGTCAGGAGGACCGCGATGAGCGCGAAGTCGACGATCACGGCCAAAATGGCGGCCGCGAGGCGGAAGATTCCGTTCCGCACCGATTTTTTCTTTTCCTGAGTCATCTGTGTCATGACTTCTCCTTTCCGCTTTCCGCATCAGACTCCGGGGCCGGCAGTCCGGCGGCCGATGAGGCCCGGATATAGCGTCGGATGTCCCCCGCGGTAAAGAGGGCGCTGAAGAACCGGGCGAGAGATTCGAGGGGGAGGTCGTCCCCCGACTGGATCCACATGCGGATCACGGCACTCATGCCGGCGGCGTTGTAGTTCAGAAAATAGTCCACCAGAGTCTCATTCAGGTTCTCTTCCGCCATGATTCCCCGCAGCAGCTCCTTCTCCTTGCGGATCAGCTTCTGCGTGAGGCGGGAGTGTCCCTCCGTCCGCGCGAGAAGCAGCAGGTAACGGCGGTTCTCTTTCAGCTCCCGGATCAGGTCCTGAAAGAGCAGGGTGGGATTGTCGATGTAGGTCTGGATCGGCTCCGTGTTCAGCCGGCCCAGAAAGTACTCCACGACCTGGTCCTCGATCTCCGACAGAACCGCGTAGAGATCGCTGTAGTGATTGTAGAAGGTCTTCCGGTTCACGTCCGCCGCATCGGTCAGCTCCGTGACGGAGATCTCCGAGATGTCCTTTTTTTCCATCAGCTGAAGAAGGGCCAGCTGGATGGCCCTTCTGGTCTTTCTGATTCTTCTGTCCCTGTTCTCTTCCTGTATCATCTTCATCTTCTTTTCTGTCCGCAGACGTGCTGAACAGTTTTCCGCCTCTGTCTATGGAGGCCCCGCAATATTCCACAAAAGCCCCTTTCTGTGAGGAATATTCCTCATCGGGACGGGAACTGACCGTTGTGATTGACACAACTCTATAATAATATACACATGAGTAAAATTGCAACAGTCTAACAACAGGGGAGGGCAGGACGATGACGATAGAGAATGTATCCCACGCCGCGCAGCGGAAGGCGATCGGCACCATGATCGACATGACGATGAGCGGTCTGGAGAAGGACAGGGAAAAGACCTATCTCCGCATCCTGGATCTGGCGAAGAAGTTTTACGGCAGCGGTCTTAAGGACGAGAGCTATGAGAAGGTGAAGGCGGGGCTGATGAATCCGGATAACAAATGGGTCCGCTACATCAACCGCGTCCTCGACGAGACGGACCCCCATATCGTGCGGACGACGGCTCTTAATCTGGGATACGAGGCGTTTCTCCGCGGGACGAAGATGATCCGGCGGAACCGCGAGGTGCATCAGTGCAATATTCCGTGGCTCATTCTGTTCGACCCGACCAGCGCCTGCAACATGCACTGCACGGGCTGCTGGGCCGGGACTTACGGAAGCCGCCACAATCTGAGCTTTGAGGATATGGACCGCATCGTCACGCAGGGCAAGGCGCTCGGGACCTATCTCTATATGCTGACCGGCGGTGAGCCGCTCGTGCGGAAGAAGGATATCCTTCGCCTCGCGGAAAAGCACGGCGACGTGCAGTTTTCGATTTACACGAACTCGACCCTGATCGACGAGGCCTTCTGCGATGAGGTGGTGCGCCTCGGCAACATCATGTTCCAGCTCTCCATCGAGGGGACGCCGGAGACCAACGACGGGCGCCGCGGCGAGGGGCATTACGCCGCCGTCATGCGCGCGATGGATCTTCTTAGGGAGCACGGAATCCTCTTCGGAACATCGATCTGCTACACCCGCGACAACGTGGAGGCGGTGACGAGCGACGAGTTCCTGAAGCTGATCACGGAGAAGGGGGCGAGGTACGGGTTCTATTTCCATTATATGCCGACCGGAAATGCGGCCGTTCCCGATCTCATGCCCACTCCCGCGCAGCGGAAGTATATGATCGACCGCATCCGCTATATCCGCTCCGCGGACTGCCCGATTGAATTTTTCCCGATGGACTTCCAGAATGACGGGGAATACGTCGGCGGCTGTATCGCGGGCGGGCGGAATTACTTTCATATTAATTCAGCGGGAGACGCGGAGCCCTGCGTGTTTATTCACTATTCGAACGCGAATATTCACGATTCGTCGATCCTGGAGATCCTGAAGAGTCCGCTCTTTATGGCCTACCGGGCGGGTCAGCCCTTCAACGGGAATCATCTGCGCCCCTGCCCGATGCTGGAGAATCCGCAGTGCCTGCGGGAGATGGTCGCGAAAACGGGCGCGAAGAGCACGGACCTCGAGTCGCCGGAGGATGTGAACCACCTCTGCGCCAAGTGCGACGCCTACGCGGACCTCTGGGCGCCTGACGCCGAGCGGATCTGGGAGAGTGAAGAGCACCGGACGCCCGGCTACCAGAATTACGCCCGCCAAAACCGCGCGGAGGAAGTGCGGGGAGCCCGCTTCGCCGGTTGACTTTCCTCCTGCCTTCCATATACAATAATATGTCTGTCTGACATATGGTTGATATGGAATGCGGAGGCACTATGGGCTGGAAGGAGCAATTCAGCGAGGGGATACTGCGCGAAGGGCGGAAGCTCTTTGACGAGGGGTGCGTGAAGGGGGCGGTCGCCAACAGCGACGCCTGTCTCGCGCGCGTCACCGACGGCTGGTCCCGCGTCGTCCGCATCTCCGGCCTCACCCGCGGTGAGATCGCGGGGAGCTGCGAGTGCGAGGCCGCCAAAGAGGGATATCTGTGCGTGCACATGGCGGCGGCCCTTTTTGCCCGCGACGCCGAGCTCGGCCTCTCCGACGGGGAATCCGGCGAATCCGGCGGCGGGGAGGACGCGTCCGGCGCTGAAGCCGCAGGCGGTTTCATGCCGGGTGCCGGCGGTTTCGGAACCTGGACGGGGCAGGCGCTGAACCCCTATGCGGATGACCCGGCTGTCCGGGGCATGTTCTACCGGCCGGACCTCATTCTTGACAGCGTGACCTACACGAAAGCCGATCTTGCCGCCGCGCGGAAGCTGGCGGAGAGCGGCGCCGTGACGCTGGAGCAGGTGCGTTTCGGCGTCCGGGAGAACTGGCATTCCGACAGGATCGGCGTCGTCTTCGGTTTTGCGGATCCCTCCGCCGGCGAGAGCCGCGGAGGCGGAGGCGGAGGCAGAAGGGCCGGGAGCGGGACGGAGCGGGTCGATATTGTATTCGACAGGAAGGATCTGCTTTCTGCCAGCTGCGGCGCCTGTTACAGACGCATTTATGACAGCAGTTATTTCTACAGCAGCGAATCCGGCAGGGCGGTCTGCCGGCACATTCTGGCGCTGCTGCTTCTCACTTCGGAATATCTGAAAAAATACAACCCGGGGGACGCCACCGATCACGTGAGCGAGAGATTCTTCAGCCGGTTTGAGAATTTCCGGCTGGGGACGCGGATCGAGGAGGGCGCCTCGCGGGTTCCGTCTGTCCATATTGTTCCCGATGTTCTCGTAAGTGCGGGGGCGCCCGCCCTGCGGTTTAAGATCAGCGACGGCGGCCGCTTTTATTTCGTGAAGAATCTGGCGGAGCTCATCCGGGCGGAGGGGACGCGCGGAACCTTCGAGGCGGCGAAGAAGTGCCTCATCGATTTCGCCCGGGCGGAGGCGGCGGAGGACTCCCTGCTCTGGTTTTCCCTCATCCGGGAGGAGGTGAGAAACGGAGAGATCCTCCAGGCCCGCTATGAGCGCCGCTTCGACTATTTCGGCTCCGACCTGCGGGTGAGGGATCAGATCGATCTGTCCGGGGAGGTACTGGATCATTTTTACGGGGAGATGGAGGGGCGGACCCTCGGGATCTCCGTGAAGCCGGCTTACGGGCGGCAGGAGAAGGCGAGCCTCGCGGTCGGGGATACGGACTACTCCCTGGAGCTCCGCGTGGCGCCGCTTTTTGATGAGCTGGACGGCTCCCCGGCCGGCGCGCAGATTTACGGAAAGCTGCCCTCCGTGCTGCGGGGGAAGGACGCGAATTATCTCTTCGGCGGCGGAAAGCTGGCGAGGCTTACGCCCGAGGCGGAGCGGGCGGTCGCCCTGTTCTCCGATTTTGCGGACGAGACGGGGCGTTTCGAGGTGAAGGCGGGAAGAAAGCGCCTGGCGGATCTGTGGTACCGCGTCCTCCCGCAGCTGGAGGCGGAGAAGGCGATCCGGATCGAGCGCGAGGACGAGGAGGAGATCGCGGAGATTCTGCCGCCGGAGGCCAAATATACCTTTTATCTGGACGCCGGGGACGGGCTTATCTTCTGCCGGGGCGTGGTCTCCTACGGCGGCGGGGAGTTTGCGCTCCGGCCGCTCACCGACGCGGATTTCCCGCTCGACCCGGTGCGGGACGCGGAGGGAGAGGAGCGGGTGCGCCTTCGGATCGCGGACTATTTTCCCGATTATGACGCGGAGGAGGGGGCGCATGTCTCAAAGAACAGCGCCGATTCCGCCTACCGCATCTTAAGCACCGGCATCGGGGACCTGATGCGGATGGGCGAGGTGCAGGGCACCGATGCCTTCTACCGGCTGCGGATCCGGAAGCCGCCCAGGGTCCGGCTGGGCGTCTCGGTGGCAAGCGAGATCCTGAATCTCGATATAGAGACCGATGACTTAAGCCGCGCGGAGCTGCTGGATCTTCTTCTCAGCTACCGGGCGCGGAAGAAATATCACCGCCTGTCGAACGGGGATATCATCGAGCTTGAGAAGGACGAGTCCCTCGATATGCTCTCGGAGCTTCTGGACAGCATGGGCGGGGACGTGAAGAAGTTCACTGAGGGAAAGCTGCACCTGCCCCTCTACCGCGCGCTCTATCTGAGCCGCATGCTGGAAGAGCACGACGGGATCGCGGCGGACCGGGACAGGCAGTTCCGCGCGCTTGTGAAGAATTTCAAGACCATCGGGGAGTCAGACTTCGAGGTGCCGGCCTCCCTTCTGAAGGTGATGCGGAATTACCAGCTCTACGGGCACAAGTGGCTGCGGACGCTCGCGTCCGCGGGTTTCGGCGGGATTCTTGCCGACGAGATGGGGCTCGGAAAGACGCTTCAGATGATATCGGTCCTTCTCGCGGCGAAGGAGGCGGGAGAAGGAGGGCTCTCTCTCATTATCTGTCCCGCCTCGCTCGTCTACAACTGGCTGGAGGAGTTCGCGCGCTTTGCCCCGGAGCTGAACGCTGTTCCGGTGGCCGGACCGCTCGCCGAGCGGAAGGCGTACCTCACGGCGCTGGCCGCGGGGGCGGAGGCCCCGGACGTCCTCATCACGCCTAACCGCGCGCGCGGCTCAGGGCAAGGTGGACAGGGTAGTAGGCAGGAATCCGGAGGTGGACAGGGTAATACAGATACTTAACCGCCGCCAGAAGAATAATCCGATTCTTCTGGGTGAGCCGGGCGTC
>CAYLHR010000017.1:0-21601 GCA_964383335.1 uncultured Lachnospiraceae bacterium | reverse complement strand
GAGTCAATTAGAACCGTCCCCCTGACTCACCGTTGCGTTTAACACGCAATGAGTCAAACAGAACCGTCCCCCTGACTCACTTTGTGGTATGATTCAAGGCAGAACTCTGTCAGAAGGAGGAAACACCGTGAAAGACATCCGAACCGACCGCACCATCCGCCTGCATCCGGAATGTATAACCTGCATGCTGAATAAGCAGATCCGCGGCATTCCCGAACATACTCCGGAGAGCACGCGTCTCGCATTTATTCAGCAGGTGCTGCGCGTTCTCTCGGAGGCCGACCCGGCAGAAGGCGCCCCCGGAATTCTCCCGGTCTTTGACCGTCTGCAGGAGGAATTTTTCGGGAAATGCACGGACTACTCCGACATCAAGCGTCATTTCAACACCCTCATGCTCTCCTTCGCGGAGGAGACGGAGCAGGTGATCCGAAGCTCCGCCGACCCGCTCCACGCGGCCGCGGCGTACGCCATGACCGGCAATTTTATCGACTTCGGGGCGCTGGAGTCCGTCAGTGAAGAGAAGCTGGGCTCGCTCCTTGCGGATGCGGCGATAATCGATTTTCCGAAAAATGTGTGGATTCGCTTCAAGGAGGAACTGCAGTCAGCAGGGACGCTCCTGTATATCACGGACAACTGCGGCGAGATCGTCATGGATAAGCTGTTTATCCGGGAAATGCGGCGCGCAAACCCCGCCCTCTCCGTGACGGTTCTCGTGAAGGGCGCACCGGCCCTCAATGACGCCACGCGGGAGGATGCCGGACAGGTCCGTATGGAGGAGGATGCCGCTGTTGCCGACACGGGCTGCGGCTTCTGCGGCGTGCCGCTAAGCCGTATTCCGGAGGAGACGCGGCGTCTTCTGGACAGCGCCGATCTCATTCTCGCCAAGGGACAGTCCAATTACGAGACCATGCACGGCTGCGGCCGGGACGTGTATTATCTGTTTATGTGCAAGTGTGAATTCTTCGCTGAAAGATTCGGCGTGAAGCGCTTCGGCGGCGTCTTCATCCGAGAATAACGTCAGAAGAGCCGCCATTGACAAGAACAGACAGATGAGCGATACTGGACTTAATAATCGATTATCCGCTTTGCCGCTGACCGTGATCCCGGTCATTCATACTCCGTTTTGAAGGAAGCAGGTCAGAATATGAAGAAACGAATCGCTCTCTATCTCGCAGGAATCATCATTATGTCTCTCGGCCTTTCCCTTAATGTGAAGGCCTATCTGGGCGTGGCGCCCGTCCTCACGCTGCCGCACGTGCTGTCGGATCTTTTGGGCATGGAATTCTCCAATATGCTGTTCATCTTCTACATGCTGTTCATCGTGCTGCAGTTTGTGCTGAACCGAAAGCAGTTTCGGCCTGTGGATCTCGTCCAGTTTCCGATGGGCCTTTTCATCACGCGCCTCGTGGCTCTTTTTACCCGCCTGATTCCGACATCGGACGCCTCCGCCCTTCACGTAAAATGCGCCGTTCTCGTCCTGGCCATCATCGTGACCGGAATCGGCGTCGCCCTGTCCGTCGACATGAAGATCGCCCCGAATCCGGCCGACGGACTGGCCGCTGCCATCGGCGAGCGGCTCGGGAAGGGACTCGGCATGGGAAAAAACCTGCTGGACATCTCCACCGCCCTGATCGCCCTTGTCATCAGTCTGATCTTCCGGCACGGGCCCGGGCCTGTGGGATTCGGGACGATTGCAGCCGGCCTTCTGGTAGGCCGGGTCATCGCTTTCTTTAACGCGCGCTTCAGGGAAAAGCTGGAGATCATTGCCGAAATGAGACCTGCGCGATGAGCGCAAAAAAAGTCAGCGGCGAGGTGTCAGAAGAACCTGTTCACGCGTAGTTGCACCACCGCGCGATCGCCGTCTCGGTGTAGCCCAGCGATTCCGCCTTCGACACTCTTCCGCTGCAGACAGCCAGCAGTTCATCATAGAGCTCCTCCGCCATCTCGTCGACCGCCGCCTCTCCTGTAATGAAGCGGCTCGCGTCGAAGTCGACATTGTCCTTCATATTGGCGAACGTAAACCGGTTGCCGGTGAGCTTGATGACGGGCACGATGGGTGCGCCCATCGCCGTCCCGCGTCCTGTGGAGAACACCACGACCTGACATCCCCCGGCGATCATGCCCGCGATGGAGGACGGGTCATTGCCGGGCGTATCCATAATGACGAGTCCCTTCTGCTCCGCCGGAATCTGTTCGCCGTACTCATAGACCTCCTGTATGACGCTGTTCCCGCCCTTGTGAATGCAGCCGAGGGACTTCTCCTCGAGCGTCGTGATGCCGCCCTCGATATTCCCGGGCGACGGGTTGCCGTCCCGCGCGTTCTCCCCGACATTCCGGAAATGCTGTTCGCATCGCTCCACAATCTCAAGGATCCGGCCGGCGACCCTCTCATCCTTCGCTCTCGCCGCCAGGATGTGCTCCGCACCGATGAATTCGGTCGTCTCCGAGAGAATCGCTGCTCCTCCGTCCTCAACCAGCCTGTCGCAGAGGGCCCCGATGACGGGATTTGCGGCGATGCCGGAGGTCGGATCCGATCCCCCGCACTCCGTCCCCAGCAGAAGCTCGCTCACCGGGAATTTCTCCCTCTGCACGGCAGAGGCTTCCGCGGCCATCTGCCGCGCCTGTCTCGTCACCGTCTCGATGCAGCGGATCGTGCCGCCCTCCTCCTGGATCGTGGTATAGAGAAGCGGCTTGCAGGTTCTCCTCCGGATCTCCTCCGCGACCAGGTTCACCTGGCAGTTCTCACAGCCGAGTCCCACGAGGATCGTCCCGTAGACATTCGGGTTGGCGGCAAAGCCTGCGAGGACATTCATCGTGTACTCGAAGTCCCTGCCCAGCTGGGAACAGCCCTGCTGATTGTGAAATGTGACCGCCCCCTGCACCTCCCGGGCGGCGCGCTCCGTCGTATCCGAGGCGCAGGCACTTGCGGGAAGGATGAGCACCTGATTGCGTATGCCGACCCTGCCGTCGGGACGCCTGTATCCGTAAAAATATCTCTCACCCATTTCCGGCCCCCTCACTTCTCATATTATGGATGTGGACATGTGCCCCGGCGGGAATCTCCTCCAGGGCGATCCCGATCGTACATCCGTATTTGATCACCCTCTCGCCCTTATGAATCTCCCTCACCGCCAGCTTGTGATAGACCGGGATATCCGTCGCCGCGATGAGCACCGTCCGATGCCCCTCCGCTTCATAATAAACTTCCTCTCCGCAAAGGACGGAATCCGCCGCCACCGCGACACTGTCCTCCCTGTGAATGATCATTGCCCGTTTCATCGTTTTCCTCATCCTGTGAACGCTCTGAAGCATCTCGGGGATGTTCAGAACAGATTGCCGTTTTCATCGAACTTCATCGGCTCCGGCTCTCCGAGAATCTCTATCCCGGGTGTCCTCCCGGCCTCCTCCAGCATGGCCTTTGAGATGAAGATCTTCTCGATGTGTCCCGTGTCCCTGATCCGGATCACTCTGGGGTTCTCCCGGTCGATGTAGGTGCAGGTCTTAAGGCAGAGCTGCACTGCGAGCCGGTCGGTATCCATCACCATGGGGATCTTCATCTCTCCCGTCACCGTATTGGTGATCGTGTTGGGGTAGGTCGCCTCGAAGTCCATCTTCTCAAACAGACGCCTCGTCGTGACATCGGCGAGTCCGCAGCCGCAGGCGTTTCCGTGGGTCTCCTCGGTGAGATCGAGCACGGCGACGCGCTGCGCGTCGATTCCGCCGGAAACAAAGGGAACCGCAAAACGGCCCGAGACATTCGGATCCATCCCGTCGCCGCTGATATCTTTCCCGATCCGGTCCACGATAAGCACGTCGCAGCTGTCGAAGAGAATTCTCGGCATATAGGGTCTGGACTTTTCGAGCAGCCTGGGCTCCACCTCCTCAATTTCATCCCGGTCGAGCGCCCGGATCTCAAGGGTCTCCTCATAGGCGTTTTCGAGGATGGCGAGACCGAAGGCCACCGGACTTTCGCGAAGTATCACCTTCCCGTACTCGGGGATCAGGGTCCCCGCCTCCTTGAATCCGTTCTCGTGGATAATCTGGGCGCCGGGCTGTTTTCCCAGTCCGATCGCCATCATTTTCATGAGTCCGGACTCATAGGGGCCCCGGAAGGCCGTATGCGTCTTGACGCGGTTCACGACGACGATCGCGTCGGATTCGAAGGCGTGCCGGTCCATCCGCACATCGCCCCCGCGCTCCGTCTTCCCGCAGACGACGGTCTCCATGGAGGAGATCACCGGGCAGCCCATCGTCTCCTCCGTGATCCCGTAGCCCTTAAGGACCAGCGCCTGCCCCTCGGGCGTCGCCCCTCCGTGGGAGCCCATGGCCGGAATGATGAAGGGGGCACACCCCCATTCCTTCAGCAGCCCAGCCACGCTCCTCAGGATCAGCGCAATATTCGTTATTCCCCGGCTTCCCGCTGTGATGCAGACAGACATGCCGGGCCTGAAGCGGTCCCGGATCACCTCCCGCTCCATCTCGGAGCGGACGGTGCCCGGAATATCAATGGTCTCAATGTGTGTATCGTCAAATATCTGACGCACGGGCACCATCTCCGGAACAGAGACGTCCCGCAGAAGATCTGCTATCGCTCCCATCTTATGTCACCTCATTTGTGATGAAAAGATCATCAGAACAGATTCCCGTTTTCGTCAAAGGCGAAGGGCTCCGGCTCTCCGAGAATCTGAATTGCTTCCCGGCTCCGCGCCTCCGGAAGAAGACTCTCGGAGATCTCGATTTCGGCTATATCAAGTGTGTTGGGAATCCGGATGACACGGGGTGCGTTCCGGTCAATAAAGTGGCAGCTCTTAAGAGCCAGTGCGATGGCGTCCCGGTCATTCTCCATGGTCATGGGGATCCGGGATGCGTGGATCAGGGTTGTGGTAATCGTATTCGCGTAGGTCTTTTCGTAATCGATCTTATTCACGAGCCTTCGCGTCGTCACGTCCGCGAGACCCACTCCGTGGGCGGAGCCGTGGGACTTCTCCGCGAGGTCGAGCACGACGACCTTCTGCGCGCTGATTCCTCCACTCGCGTGCGGGGTCAGGAAGCGCCCGGTCACATTCGGATCCATGCCGTCCCCGCTGTAGTTTTTACCCATGCGGTCCACGATGAGCACGTCGCAGCCTGGGAAAAGGATCCGCTGCATCCGGCTCTTCGCCTCGATCAGAAGCTCAGGCTCTCTCTTAAGGATGTGCTCCGGCGGGACGACCTCGATGCGGCTCGTGTGATCGTGGGCATTTTCCATAAGCCCGATTCCCATGAGGATCGGCGCCTTCTCGAGAAATACCTTCGCGAACATCGGCACCTCGTCCTTCATGAGGCCGAAGCCGTTCTCGTGGAGCACCTCCGCTCCCTTCTGCTTTCCCAGTCCCACCGCCATCATCTTGCAGATGCCGCTCTCGTAGGGACCGCGGAAGGCGGTGTGGAGCTTGACGCGGCCGCAGACGATGATGCCGTCCGCCTCCGCCGCATGTTTGTCGCAGTAGACCGGCTTTCCGTTTTCCGCCCTCCCCAGAACCACAGTCTCCATGGAGGAACGGATCCCGCATCCCATCGCCTCCTCCGTGATGCCGTATCCCGCGATGAGGTCCGCCTGTCCCTTTGCAGTCGCGCCCCCGTGGCTCCCCATGGCCGGGACGATAAAGGGGACCGCACCCCGCTCCTTCACAAAATCAACGATGGTTTTTGTGATGACGGAAATGTTGTCGATTCCCCGGCTCCCCACGGTCACCGCGACCGACATGCCGGGTTTTATCCTGTTTGAAATCTCTTCCGTCCGAAGCTGTGAGAACAGACTTTCACGGACATCCGCCGCTGACATGGCGTTGTCCTCAAACAGCTGCCGGATCTTCACCATAGGGGGAAGGTACACCCCCGTCAAATACTCTGACACCATACTCAGGTCTCTCCCTTAAGGGAGGAGAGACGCAGTCAGGCGAAATAGACGTCGTTCTCCACCCTGGCCAGACGGATGTGCTCCTCCATGGCCTCCCTGCATTTTGAGGGATCGCCGGAGAGAAGCGCGTCCACAATCTTCAAGTGCTGTATGTTGGGCCCTTCGTATTCCATTCTCACAAGTCCGGTGGTAAACCGGATCCTTCTGCTGTGAGCCTGCACATTAGACATCATATTCCGGATAAAGGGATTGTCGGAATGCTCCATAATGAGCTCGTGAAACCGGTCGTCGGTCTCCAGGCTTTTCGTCTTATCCGGCTTCTCAAGGAGCGCCGAAAAAACATCCCTGAAACCGAGCAGCGTTTCCCGCGGAATTCTTCCGCAGGCATTCGCACACATCCATGGTTCACATAGGAGGCGGACGTCATTGACCCAGCGGTACGTGTCCATCGTGATCGCGGAGACAAATGTGCCCTTTCTCGGAAATATCATGATAAAGCCGTCGTCCGCCAGCCGCAGCATCGCTTCTCTCACCGGCGTCCGGCTCATTGACAGTTCCTCCATGAACAGTTCTTCTGATATATCTGTCATGGGTTCGATATTCCCTCTGATAATCTTCTCCCTGATATACAAATATGCCTGCTCTGCTTTTCCTGTCATCATCTTCTCCATCTGGCAGCCGCCGGTGGGAAAGCGATCGACGCGTTTACGCGGTTCCTGCGTCATTTCGCCATTTTTATATCGATACTTCGATATCATAACACAGTCCGCCTCTCTTGTCACAGAATGTCTGCAGAGTGATATATTTCAGAAGGGTTCTTCTTTAAAGCCCCGCCGTGAGGTCCTGCGGCGGGGCGTGATAAAGGGTACGCATGAACCTGTCATGCAGAAGGCATATGAGATTAGTTCTTGTACTTCTCGATCACGTCCATGTAAGCCTGATAGATCTCAGGGCTGACCTGCTTCTGGATGTCTTCGCGGACACTCTGGGTCGCCTCGCGGCACTTCTCGATGTCCTCATCGGTGAACGCATAGACTTCATAGCCGGAATCGGCCTTGAATTTCTCGTGAGTCTCCTCCTCGTTCTGCTCGGGGCTGTTCTCGGTCGACTTGGCATAGGCGAACCCATCTGCGATTTCCTGCTTCTGCTGATCTGTGAGGGAGTTGTACCAGTCAAGGTTTGCGATGAAGAAATCACAGGTATAGTTATGCTTTGTGACCGTCGCGTACTTTGTCACCTCGAAGAGGTTGTAGTTCGTCAGGGTGGAGATGGATGTATTCTCCTGCGCCTGGACGACGCCCTGCTGAAGAGCGGTATAGAGCTCGGTGTAGGCGACCGTGGTCGGGCTGGCGCCGAGGCACTTCCAGAGGTTGATCAGGTTCTGGCTGTCCATGACGCGGATCTGAAGGCCCTTGACATCTTCAAAACTCTTGACCGGAACATTGGAGAACAGGGTGCGGAAGCCCTCGAGCCGGAGGCCTACCGTCGTGACGCCGTTGGCCTCGAGCGCCTTGTCGAGTGAGGCCTTGAACTCCTCGTCATTGAATGCGTTTGAGATCTGCTCGTAATTGTCAAAAGCGAACGGCGTATCGAAAACCGCGAGCTCGGGGATGGAGTTAACAAAGTTGCCTGTCGCGCCGAGGGTCATCTGGATCGTGTTGTCGACGACACTCTCCGCGTTCTCCGTGTCGGAGCCGAGCTGGCCCGCCGGATAAACCTCCATGCGGAGATCCGTCGTGTTCTCGTTGATCCAGTCCGCCATGGTCTGAACAAACACACCCTTGGTGGAGTCGGCGGTACTTGTGTGAGCACAGATAAAGGTCACTGCGTCCGCGTCCGCTTCCGCGGGTGCTGCCGTCTCTTCGCCGGCGTCCTCCGCCGCTGTGGACTCAGATGCTGCCGGCTCGCTGGCGGGTGCCGCCTCGGAAGCCGTCCCGGAGCCGCCGCATGCCGTAAGTGAGAAGATCAGTCCGCAGCTGAGGAGCATTGCGATTGCCTTTTTCATTTCTTTTCCTCCTGATAGATTGTTGTTGATGATTGTGCAGCTATGTCTGCCGGCATCTCCCGACCTCTTATAATGGAGATGCCGGTGGACGGTACAGTAACGAAACTGCCGTATCCCTGTCACGCAAAAGCTTTATGCGCCGCCGACCAGAGTCAGGCTGATTGCCGGCACAAAGGTGATCAGCATCAGCGCGATAAAGAAGGCGATGATAAAGGGCAGCGCCTGCTTCGCGAGCTTTAAGATCGGCACCTTGGTGAAGCTGGACACCACGAACAGATTGAGTCCGATCGGCGGCGTCACAAAACCGATGGCCAGGTTGCAGACCATGATGATACCGAACTGGATGATGCTCATGCCGAGGGCCTCACAGATCGGCCACAGGATCGGCGCGAAGATGAGGATCGCCGGTGTGGTGTCCATCACGCAGCCGATGAAGAGCAGCAGCAGGTTGATGAAGAGCAGGATCGCGATCTTGCCCGGGAAATTGCCCAGGATGAAATCGGATACCGTGCGCGTGACCTGGAGAAGTGCGAGAGCCCGCCCGAAGACGCCGCTGATCGCGATGATGATCATGATGGGCGCACTTGTCGCGACCGCGTCCTTCACCACGGCCGGAATCTCACTCACCTTCATCGTCCTGTAGACGAAGATGCTGACGACGAGGGCGTAGATAACCGAGATGGCCGCCGCCTCGGAGGGCGTGAAGATACCGCTGTAGATGCCGCCGAGGATGATCACCGGCGTGAGAAGCGCGAAGAAGCTGTCGAAGAAGGTCTTCCTGAATCCCGCGTCATGGAGTCTCCGGTAGTTGCTCTGAAGCTTGTCCATGTTCGGGGGATTCTTCATGCAGTAATAAATCGCGTAGACGATCATACAGGCTGCGATCAGGAAGCCCGGGAGCACGCCGGCGATGAACATCGTGCCGATCGAGGCGCCCGTCGCGGACCCGTAGACGATCATCGGGATACTGGGCGGAATAATAACGCCAAGTCCGCCCGCCACCGCCACGATGGCGGCGGAGAACTCGAGGCTGTACCCCATGTTGATAAGAACCGGAACCGCCATGCCGCCGACCGCCGCGGCCGTCGCCGGGGCGGAGCCGGAGAGCGCGCCGTAGAAGAGACAGGTGATGATCACCGTGATCGGGAGTCCGGCCTTATATTTCCCCGTAAAATAGGAGAAAAAGTCAAACAGCTTGCCCGCAATGCCGCCCTTGGCCATGATGTTTCCCGAAAGAATGAAAAGCGGGATGGCGACGAGCACGAAGGAGTCGAGTGAGGTGGACATGCCCTGAAAGATGAACTGGGGATTCGTCGCGATCGCCGGATTCTGAAGCCAGATCGCGATACATGTCACGCCGATCGAGATGACGATCGGAACCTCGAACACAAGGAGCACAAAAAAGATCAGTAATGATGTTCCGACGATATTCATGCCTGCTCCTCCTCTCCGCTCTGTGCTTCCGCATCCCTGCCCATGAATCTCCTGATGTATTTTTCGATGACCCTGACCGCTCCGAGCGTGAGGCCGATCCACATCATCAGATAGATATAGAAGGTCGGCAGCTGCATGACCGGCGTCGTCGTTCCCTGCGCGTATACCTTGGTCAGTTTTTCGATTCCGTTCCAGAGAATGAACACGCAGAATACAAATGTAAACAAGTCCCCGCATATGGTCAGCGGTGTCTTCAGCTTCGGCACGAAGGTCTCCAGAATGTCGACCTTGATGTGCTTGCTCTTGCTGACGCCGTAGGACATTCCCATCGCGCCGATGATGATCGTGCACTGGCGAGCGAGCTCCTGCGCCCAGGCAATGCCGTTTCCGAGAATATTTCTCATAAACACGTCCGCTACAATGATGATTGTCATCACGATGACCGCGACTCCCATGATGAAGACTTCAAAATTCTCATCGAGCCATTTTAAAGCTTTCACTGACTTTCCTCCTGCTAATACCCTTTATGCAATCATCCGATATCAAATACTGTTACTATCTTCCCTGATAACCGCCGTCCACAGGGATCACGGTTCCCGTGATGTAGGCGGAGGCGTCTGACGCGAGAAATACCGTGATGCCCTCGAGATCCTCGGGCTTCCCCCAGCGTCCCATGGGGATTCTGGAGTTGACATTGTTGAAATGCTCCGGATTCACCTTCTGGAGATCCTCCATCATGTCGGTCTCCATATAACCGGGCGCGATGGCGTTCACATTGATACCTCTTGCGCACCAGTCGTTGGAGAGCGCCTTGGTCAGCTGGCCGACCGCCCCCTTGCTCGCGACGTAGGCCGGGATTCTTGTCGCTGCCCCCCAGCAGTTCATGGAGGCGACATTGATGATCTTCCCGTAGCCCTGCTTCAGCATGATCCTTCCGACCTCCTGGGACATGAAGAAGACCGCATTGAGGTTCACCTCGATGATCTTTCTCCACTCCTCCTCCGGATAATCCTCCGCCATGCAGCGGTACTGGATGCCGGCGCAGTTGACAAGGATATCGATCCTCCCGCCGAGCTTCTCAAGAGCCTCCGGAACCATGGCGCGCATCGCATCAATATCCACGAGATCCACCTGACAATAGTGCACGGGTGCACCTTCCGCTCCCAGCCGCTCCGCGGCGTCTTTTACGTGGTCCTGTCTGCCCACGATGAGAACCTCCGCTCCCGCGTCGTGCAGGGCTTTGGCCATGGAATAACCGAGACCTCTCGATCCTCCCGTCACAAGCGCCTTTCTTCCCTTAATGCTGAAATCAACCATTTTCAATCACCTCATCGTACTGGCTTTATGTTGATGCTCCGGCGGTGTCTGAAAATCGTCCGCCGCCGGAATACGTCCGGTTACGGCGGAGGAACCGTCCGCTCTTTTTCAGGTCGTCCGGCCTCCGCATCTGTAAAAGCTTTACGCTTCAGACGAAGTCGTCCGCGAGAAGGTCTCTCCTCTTCTCAATTTCTTCCCGGAAGGAGGCCGCCTGCTCCGCGTCGCAGGGAAGGACCGGAACTCTCGGAACGCCCGCGCGATATCCCATGAGATTCATGCAGGTCTTGACGCCGGCCACACTGGCCCTGGCTCCGGTCACCCCGGACAGCTCCTTCACCTCCGCGTGGTATACGCGGGCCGCCTCGAGACCTTCCGCGCAGAAGATCTCGTAGAGCTTCGCGCAGGCATTCGGGAAATAGTTCGCTGCCGAGACAATGCCACCCTTCCCGCCCCGCTCGAAGCAGGTCATAATGGTCCCGAGGGAGCCGGAGAACACCTCAAAGTCCTCTCTTCCGCCGACGGTGTCCATGTAGGTATTCATCATGTCCTTCGACGTATCCTTGATGCCGTAAATGTTCGGATGATCCGCCAGCTCCTTAAGAAGCCCGGGAGAGATGCACACGCCGTTCGCAAAGGAGGGCGCGCAGTAAAGGAGTACCGGGTACTCACTCCGGTCGGCGACCGCGGTAAAATAGGCCGCGAGCGCCGCATCCGTCATCCTCCCCTTAAAATAGTGGGGCGTGAGCACCGATACATAATCCATCTGAAGGCCGGCCTCGGTCACCCTGTCCAGGAAGCGCAGCGTGTGGACGAGGGACTCCCTGCCGATCCCGCCGATGAAGAGCTTCTCCTTCGACGCGGTCTCGGATGCCGTCTTGAGGACGCACAGCGCCTCGTCGTCATCGAGGGAGCGGAACTCCCCGTTGCTCCCCAGGGCCATGTATCCCTGCACGCGCGTCGCGTTCCATTTCTCGTAATTGAAGCGCAGGTCGTCGACCGCAAGCGCGCCGTCCTCTTGAAACGGTGTCACGCAGGGGATAATGATTCCTTCCAGTTTCTTCATAAAAATGCTCCCATCGTCTCTTTTCAGATATTATCTCAGGTTGACGCGGTTGAACGGGGTCTCCCCGTTCAGGATCGTAACGGCCGTCTCGGAAGCCTGGATATGCTGCGCATCGGAGGCCTCGATGGTGTTGTAGGCGACGTGCGGGGTCACGATGATGTTGTCGCACTGATAGAGCCTGTGGTTCACATCGGTGATCGGCTCCTTCTCGACGACGTCGAGAGCGGCGGCGCTCAGCTTGCCGGACTGGCAGGCCTTGACGAGGGCCTCTTCGCTCACGATCGGGCCGCGGGCGGTATTCACGAGCATCGCGCCGTCCTTCATCTTCGCGAAGGTTTCGTCGTTAAAGAGGTGATGCGTCTCAGGCGTCGCCGGGACGTGAATGGAGACGATGTCGGACTCGGCCAGCAGGGTGTCGAAATCCACTCTTCTGCATCCGAACTCCTCGAATCTCTCGTCCGGGAGATAGGGATCATAGGCGATGACGTTGGCGCCGATGGCCTTCAGCATGTTGTAGGTATTTCTGGCGATATTGCCGAAGCCGACGAGACCGATCGTGTAGTAGCCGATTCTGTGGGGCGGATAGCCGTAAGCGACGTTCCACTCACCCCTGCGGCAGCTTCTGTCGAAGAATGTGAGCTTTCTTGTGAGGTCGAGAATGAAGCCGACCGTGATGGACGCCACGTCCTCGAGGCAGTAGGTCGGAAGGTTGCAGCACCATACGTTGTGGCGCGTGCAGGCCTCGACGTCGACGCAGTCATAGCCGATGCCGTAGCGGATCACACCCTTCAGATTGGGAAGCTGCTGAAGAAGCTCTTCCGTGATCGGAAGATACACGTCGCCGATCACCTCCGCGTCCTTCGCGAACTCCACGATGTCTTCCATCGTGCGGCAGTTCCCGAGTTTGAAGTCATAGCCCGCAGCCTTTAAGATCTCGATCTCCTGATGGAAATCGCAGTCCGGATAGCAGTACGCATCGAGAAAGTAATAAGTTTTGCTCATAATCTCCTCCGTGAATATGGTTTGTTGAAATGTGCGGGGCCGCACCGCGGCCTCATGAAGCCTGTTGTTGTCGGGGAAACTCTATGAAACGAACCGGCAGGCGCCGCGCATATGCGCCCCGGCCGGTTACATATAATATTTCGCGAGCTCCACGTTGCCGAGGATCGGGCAGTCGTCGACGACCTCGAAGCTCATTCCCTGGTAAGCCTGCTTCTTCATCTCCATGTAGGCTTCCGTCGCCATGCCGCCGGAGATCTTGACCGGCTCCTGAAGCTTCGTCACTTTCGCCGCCTCCTGCATCGCGTCATACATGACGCCCTGGATCGAGGCGAGCAGCGCCGCGATCATCTGTCCGCGCGTCGCGCCGAGGGTGAGGCCGTTCCAGGAAGACGTCTTCTTCTCAAGGCTATGGCGGTCGCCCGTGAGGAAGTGGGTGAAGGTCACGCCCGCGTCGCCGTTCTTCACGTACTCGCGGATCGCCTCCGCCTCGAAGGCGAAGAACTCATCCTTGGTCATGTCCTTGCAGAACTGATCGTAGAACCAGTCGACGCCGAAGCCGCCGCAGGTCGTGACGTAGATCTGCCAGAGGCCGGGAAGTGCCGCATTTCTCAGATAATATCCCGGATTCACCTTCGGAGTATCCACGAGGATCGAAACCATCTCGGAGGAACCGGTCGTGTTCATCACGCCGCCCGCGGTCTTGTTGCCCGCGCCCATCTGCGCCGCTGCCACATCGTTCGTGCCGACCGCGACCGGGATGCCGGCCTTCACGCCGATCTTATCCGCGATCTCCTTCACGAGGGTCCCGTGGACCGTGCCGGGGTTCAGGATCTGTCCGAACATATCCGGGCGGAAACCGAATTCCTTAATCAGCGTATCGGACCAGGTGCCCTGGGTCGTCGTCTCATACATGCCCATCATGGAGGCATTCACGAAGTCCACCATGAAGACGCCGGTCAGTTTTTTATAAATAAATGAGGGAAGGTGCCCGACCATGTAGGTTTTGTCGAGAATCTCGGGCATATTCTGCTTGAACCAGATGAAGGTCATCGCGGAGCAGCCGCCCGGGAAGGGCCGGATACCGGAGATGTTCATGTAGTTCTCATCGCCGAAGGTGTTGCTGATGAACGCGGTCTGCTCACGGGAGCGGCGGTCCATATGGGTGATGATATTCGGATAGACGAGGCTGCCCTCTTTATCGAGGAAGACCGGTGAGGGAGAGAATGTGTCGAACACAACCATCTCGACCTGACTTAAGAGATCCGCGTCAAGTCCCTCCGCCGCCTTGAAGAAGGCTGAGAAGAGGTCCTCTTCCTTCAGCTCATTCTTCTCGCCCGGCAGGATCACGTAGTGGTACTCGCCCTTCGCCCAGCACTTGGTGTCGAGCTGGTCGTCGATGATCGACATCTTCACTGCCGATGTACCGAAATCAATAGATAAAAATAGCATGCTGCACCTCCTTGGTTTTTATGGAACAATTCAGCTTTCCGCTAAGAACGCAGTGATTCAAAAAAAATGTGCGGAAAGACTGTGCGGAACCGTTGAAACTTGGTGATCCTTCCAGACATCCTTATTCTGTAATTGATACTGATATATTAATATTGATAAGACAAAAACCCGGCATTGATAGATTACAAAAGTTATTCTTTTATAAGCCTGTCAATGCCGGGTTCATAAAGGGGGGCGAAAACGATCGATTTCTCTCAGCTTCTACGATCTGTCATCTGCAGTTTAATCCCACCGTGTACCGCTCTTCTGTTTTTGATACTCGTATTATAAGTCTAGACGTTCTTCCAGTCAATCTGTTATTTTTACTAATATATCACTGCCTTTTTGTCTAACTTTCACAAAAGTCGTCTGTATGAAGATTCCCCTCACATCTGCTTCATAAAAACCTGCAGAGGCCGAGATAGCCCCCAAGTGCAAGCAAAAGCGCTGCCTTCAGCAGCATCGGGACCGCAGTTCCGTGTAAGAGGCGGAGATCCCAGCGGGTGAGATTGGAGCGGGGGCAGACACCGGCGCATTTTTCGCAGGAAATGCACTCCCCGTTCCGAAATCCGTCCGTCTCAAGCTGAATGTCCACGGGACACCTGTTCCTGCACGCGCTGCACTTCGGCAGACACTGCTCCGCGTCTCTTCTCAGCCATGCGAACGGAAACTGGGGCAGAAGCGCGAAGACCGCGCCCATGGGACAGAGAAACTGGCAGAAAAAGCGCTCCTTTACCGCCATTCCCGCTATAATCAGAAGAAGCAGGACGGTTCCGATCACGTGATCATTGAGATCAAAGCGAAGCGCGACCACGAATGAGAAGACGCTCCACGGGTTCCATTTCCAGTTTTTCAGAGGTTCATAAAAACCGGTCGCGCACAGGGTGACAATGCCGGCCAGAATCAGAAACTTCAGCTTCTGAAGCAGGGGGCTCCAGGCAGCAGGGACCGACACCTGCCTTTTCCTCCGAAACAGCTTCTTCTGAATGAGACCGGACACGTAATAGACCAGATCTCCCAGGCTGCCGAAAGCGCATGCAAATCCGCAGAAATAGCGTCCGAAAAAGATCGTAAACAGACACAGACCGATCAGCACCCGGACAAAGCTGCCCGTCTCCAGCACGCTTCCCGTCGAGATCCTCTGAAAGATATCCTTGATGCCGGAAAATGTAGCCACAAACGCGCTCGGCATACTCACAAAGAAGGCCGCCTGTATCGCCGCCCTCAGCAGGGCGGCGCGCCTGTTTCCCGCGGCGCGCCCCTTCATTTTTCCGGTTCCCTTATCACTGTTCATTGACCGCCTCCTTCAGCGCGTTCTCCACCGCCGAAATGATGCCCCTGGAGCTGAAGGTCGCGCCGGACGCGGCATCCACATCCGTGCTCTGCGCGCTCAGGATCCGGTCCGTCAGGCCCTCAGCCAGCACAAAATAGGCCGGATCCTCGGCGTCATGAGACAGAACCTTTACCTCTGTCAGAATATCGCTCTCAATTGTCACGGCCATCCTGATCGGTCCGCCGTACCCGTCTCCCGTTCCCTCAAAGGTTCCGTCCTTATAATAATAGAGAACCTCCGCCTCCTCTCCGGCAGCAGCGGCTGCCGCCGCCCTGCGCCGGGCATTTTCAAGCTCAATCTCCCGGTTCGCGGCCTCGACAGCGGCGATTTGTGCCTCGTTTTCCGCTGTGACAGCGGCCCGGGCCGACGCGACCGACTGATAGCGGAAAAGCGTGCCTGCAATCGCGGCGAGAGTCAGCAGTTTCAGCAAAAAACCAGTGTATCTCATTTTTTCCCTTTCCCGGAAGCGGCCTCCGTTTCGGCAGCCTTTTTCTTATCTGCTTCAGCCTCAGCTGCCTTCTTCTTCGCCGCCTCTGCCTCAGCTGCCTTCTTCTTCGCCGCCTCTGCCTCAGCGGCCTTCTTCTTCGCCGCTTCTGCCTCAGCTGCCTTCTTCGCCGCGGCTTCCGCCCCGGTTGAAGCCGATCCGCCGGAGTTCTTTTTCCCCGACGCCTTCCCGCCGCTTCCGGCGGACGGGTCATCGCTGTTTCCGGAGGAAGCCCCCTGAACCTTCCCGGCTTCCGGCTCTCCGCCGCTTTCACCCGAAGCGCCGGAGCCCTCACGGCCGCCCTTTCCTGCCGCGCCGGCGTCCGCCTCCTTGCTGCCGCTGTCTGCTGCTGTGCCGCTGCCGCCGTCTGACGTGTCACTGCCGCCATTCGACGTCTCACTGCCGCCGTCTGACGTCTCACTGCCGCCATCCGACGTCTCACTGCCGCCGTCCGCTGTGCCGCTGACGCCATCCGACGTCTCACTGCCGCCATCCGCTGTGCCGCTGACGCCATCCGACGTCTCACTGCCGCCATCCGATGTGCCGCTGCCGTATCCGTACAGGGTTCCCGTCAGAGCTTCCGTCCCCGGCGCGTTAATATAGAAATAAGCTGTTTCGCCCAGCTGTGTCAGATCAGCCTTCTGATACTCATAGGTGGTTGATCCCTTTCTGCTTCTCACAATACCCTGGTAAACAGTCGCCTCGGCATCGCCCTCCGTGTTCGCGTAGAAATAGGTAATTCCGCCGATGGACACCTGTGACATCTCCTCGGTGACTGCTTCTGTGCCCTCGCCGGTCTCTGTGCCCTCGCCGGCCTCAGCGCCTTCACCGTTCACTGTACCTTCGCCCGGAGTGACCGCCTCCGCGGCGCCGTCCTCCGCATCAGCCGCCTCATAGGCGACAGTTCCCGCCTCACCGGCATACTCCGCCGCTTCCCCGGCATCGGTTCTTTCATAGCCCTCCGCGGCTTCCGTTTCCGGCTGTGCTTCCTCTGCGTCCGTTTCCTCGCCCTCTTCCGCATATGTCTCATCCGGATAGGCTTCTTCTGCCGATACTTCTTCTGTGCCTGTCTCTTCTTCGGAGGCTTCCTCTGTGCCTGTTTCTACTGCGGAGGCTTCCTCTGCACCTGCTTCGTCTGCGGACACTGCCTCTGTGCCTGTCTCTTCTTCGGACGCTGCCTCTGTACCTGTTTCTGCACCTGCATCCTCCGTGTATGCTTCATCCGCATAAGCCGCTTCGGCGCCGTCCGATGCTTCTGCCGTATCTGACGCCTCCGCGCCGGCCGCATCTTCAGCCGCAGCCTCTGTCCCGGCCTCATAGTATCCGTACTCTTCCTCCGTATCCGCGGCAAATGCGGGTACCGAAGCCGATCCCAGAACCATAGAGGCTGTCAGAATTGCGGATAACCACTTTCTCCACTTTCCTCTCGCCATGTTTCTTAAGCTCCTTCTTTCAAGCGTCTCAGCGATCCGGTCCGCATGACCTTCCTGTGGCTGCGCTGTGATCTGCTGAGATGGATGGTATGAACCCACGTTATTAGAAGAGACTAACTTCCGGTTAAAATCAAAACGAGGCCATATGGCCTCGCCTGCCAGACCGGCAGAATACTCATCTGTGAAATTTTTGTGTTCACTATAACTGCCGATTAGTTAAGTTGAACTTACTGATGTTTGCCAAGTCTATCTTTCCGTATGGCAGGGCAGCCAGCCGAGCCCGGCCTCTGGGCCCGATGCAAGATTCTCACAGCCTTCAGCCCAGACACCTCCGCCGCTTTGGCCTGCATGCCTTGATTTCCACCCGCCGCGGCCAGCTTAGCCCGGCCTTTGGCCTCAACGCATGGTTTTCACGGCCCTCAGCCCAGACACCTCCGGCGCTTTGGCCTGCATGCCTTGATTTCCACCCGCCGCGGCCAGCTTAGCCCGGCCTTTGGCCTCAACGCATGGTTTTCACGGCCCTCAGCCCAGACACCTCCGGCGCTTTGGCCTGCATACCTTGATTTCCGCCCGCCGCGGCCAGCCTAGCCAGACCTTTGGCCTCAACGCCTTGATTACAGCCATGGGCGGCCAGCCAGGCAGTGCAAACAACTCTTACTCTTCTCTCAGACAGCATTCCCTCCCCGATCACCGGCACAATTTTACAGCCGGCTCCTGTTAAACTGTAACCAAGCGGAGATACCATCCGCGGGCCGCCAAAACAGCCTGCCGCTCCGCGGGCCGCCAACATCCCTGATGATCCGCGGCAGTCACACAACAATGCCCCAACCGGAGGAACAAACCATGATGACAGCCGCCCTGAAAAAAGCTTTCGCGGAGCGCAGATGTGAGGACACCCCGCATCTGACCATTCTCAGCGGCGGCAGGACATGGAATGTTTCTCTTGCCGGCACACAGATTCTCGGACGGGCACCTTACCGATATAGTGCCCGGCCAACAGGTGCCTTCGCGTATACGATCCTGCCATCAGACATTTCCGGGGATACTGCCCTGCCAACTGACACTTCAGGCAATACTGACCGCCCGTCTGACGACTGTTTACCCACAGTACCGCCGGGCGTCAATCACTTCGTCCCGGAACCTTCACCGCGCGAAATTTCCGACATTCTGATTGACTCCCGCGCGCTCTCAAAGCATCAGGGTCTTTTCTCGACAGGGGAAGACGGCTGCTTTTACACGGACGCGGGAAGCGGAGGCATGACGATATACAACGGGACGCTGCTGCCCGCCCACAGCGCGCAGCGGCTGCACGACGGAGATCTTCTTCGCATCTGCGCCGGGAACGGTTTCCCGGAAGATCATGATGTGCTCATGATCTTTACGGATCACACGGGAAAGCCCCGCACCCATGAGGCGGCCCCGACGGCAGTTCCTTCACCGCATTCCGGGAAAAAAAACAGCCTCGAAGTGAACATCCGGGAGCGCGCCGCGGGCATCGGCATCCGCAGAAAAGTCCTGCTCCGCGATATCCGCTTTGAGATCCCGGCCGGAAGTATGGTGCTGATTCTGGGCGGTTCGGGTGCGGGAAAAACCACCCTGATGAACGCGATGATGGGGTATGAACCGGCAGATGCCAGCATCCTCTATGCCGGGGAGGATCTGTATCAGAACTACGACTGCCTGAAGTATGAGATCGGATACGTGCCCCAGCAGGATCTTCTCCGCCTGAATGATACGGTTGAGGACACCCTCGAAAATGCGGCAGCGATGAGACTTCCCTCATCGCTCTCAAAGGCGGACGTAGAAAACAGGCTGAATGACACGCTGGCTGTACTCGGACTTGAGACCTGCAGAAATACTCTGGCGGGCAAGCTGAGCGGAGGCCAGCGCAAGCGCCTCAGCATCGGTGTCGAACTCATCGGGAACCCCTCTCTTTTCTTTCTGGATGAGCCGGATTCCGGTCTTGACGGCTCCATGGCAGCTCAGCTTATGTACTGTCTGCGGAAAATTGCCGACATGGGGAAGACCGTAACCGTGATATCACACAGCCCGGACAGGGCCGCCTCCCTGTTTGACTATGTCATCGTTCTCGCGAAGGACAACCTGGACGGCAGCGGCAGACTCGCCTTCTGCGGCACGCCGCGGGAAGCCCTCGAATGTTTCAGAGTCGGCTCCCTGGAGCAGATTGTGCGAAAGATCAACCGGCGGGGAGAAGGCGGGGAAGGACTCGGCGATTACTATATCGGCGCGTGGAACGGCCGCCTTCGTAAGCTTCAGGCCTGATGAACAGCACAAAAACGCAGACATCGAAAAGAGGATATGCACATGAAACCGGCAAGAATTTCCGCCGCGGGCCAGATCCGGATCTATTTCGGAAAATGCGCCCGCCAGTTTATCCGGGAACGGCAGTGGAAGTACCTGCTTTCCTCATTTCTGATCATTCTGCTCATTTCTCTCGTCACGGGACCGGGATTTTTCGTCACCTGGGAGGACACGGAAAAGGGCGCCTTCGCCGTGATCTCAGCCTGCATCTGGTCGGGAATCTTCCACTCCATCCGGTCCGTCTGCCGGGAGCGCGCCATCGTCAAGCGGGAACACCGGACCGGCCTCAGACTTTCATCGTATGTGCTCGCGCATGTGCTGTACGAGACGGCGCTCTGCTCCGCGGAGGCACTGATCATCCTGATCACCCTCGTCATCCGCAATAATACCCATCTGCCGGACAGCGGGCTCATTTTCCCCATGGCCGCCGATCTCTACATCACACTGTTTCTCGTCACCCTGAGCGCGGATCTTCTGGCACTGCTTATTTCCTGCGCGGTGCGGGAGGAAAATGCGGCCATGATGGTCATGCCCTTCCTCCTCGTCATCCAGCTGATCATGTCAGGTGTCGTCTTCTCCCTCTCCGGCATCGCGGAGAAGATCTCCGTCCTCACCGTGAGCCGCTGGGGCGTGGACGGCATACGGGCCATCGCGCGGACGGACCCGGCCGTCGACATGAAGGCCGCGCTCCTCGGGGCGGAAAGCAGCACACCCGAAGCATCGACGCTGCTCCGGGTGTGGCTGATTCTTCTTCTGTTCTGTCTGATTGACACCGCGCTCTGCATTCCCGTTCTCCGTCTCGCGGACCGAGACAGGAGGTAGACGGAAGCGGGCGGGTTCTTATGATTATTTTTCGATCCACCGGATCGTGAGCTCCGACGTAAACTGGCCCCTGATTCCCTCCGTGGCCCAGACCTGGCCGTCCGTGTCCATGATAATCATGTCAAAGGAATCACTGTTTTCTCTCCAGAGCTCCGAGGCCTTTTCCCTGCCGAGGACAAAGATAGATGTGGACAGCCCGTCGGCCAGGGTGCCGTCACGGCTCACGGCCGTCGCGGACAGGATATCCGTATCCGCAGGATAACCGGTGGCCGGGTCGATGATATGATGGTATACCCCGCCGTTCTCCTCAAAATACCGCTCGTATCCTCCGGAGGTAATGACCGCCTGATCATTTGTCTCAAGGATGCCGAAATACTCAATCCCGGCCATGGCCGCACTTCCCGAAGCCTCCTTTGAAAGCCAGGGGAGGGCCTCTCCGTCCGAACCGGCGGGCGTCCGGATTCCGACTCTCCAGTCAGAGCCGTCCGGCTTCGCACCGAAGACCTGGACATTGCCGCCCAGGTTAATGAGTCCCTTCACGCCGTGCTCCCGGTAGATATCCGCGAGGCGGGACGACGCGTAGCCCTTGGCGATTCCGCCCAGATCAATCTCGGTCCCCTCTCCGTCGAATCGGACCTCTTTTCCGTTCTCACTGAGGTGCACCCTGTCCGAGCCCACACGGGCAAGGAGCTCCGAGAGCTCAGCCTCATCCGGAACCCGGAAATTTCCGTCGGCAAATCCCCAGGCCTTCTTGACCGGATAGACCGTGATTTCAAATGCGCCGTCCGTCTTCTCAAAAAGTTCCAGGGAGCGCCGGATGAGAACCGCCGTGTCCTCCGAAACAGGTCCGCCGCCGGAGGCGTTCAGCTTTGAAATCTCGCTCGCATCTGACTCCGCCGAAAGAAGCGCGTCAAGGCGCTTGATTTCGGCCTCCGCCTCATCCAGCGCCGCGGGCGCCTCCGCGCCGTAGGCGCTGAAGGTCATGTAGGTATCCATCGC
>CAYLHR010000016.1:251-22056 GCA_964383335.1 uncultured Lachnospiraceae bacterium | reverse complement strand
AAGGCACCGTCTGCTTACCGCAGACCGCTGTCCGGCCTTCCTCAGACCGCCATCTGTCTTACCACAGACCGTCTCTTATGCTGTCAAGCGCATCTGAAAGCGATCCGCAGATGACGTCGGCCTTCACGCGCATCTCGTCATCAGGTGCCAGAAGGTCCGGGATCATGACCGTAAATGAGCCCGCCGCGTGTCCGGCTCTCACGCCGTTGAAACCGTCCTCGAAGACATAACAGTCCTCCGCCGGAAGGCCGAGCTTTGCGGCAGCCTTCAGAAAGATATCCGGGGCGGGCTTTGAATTCTGCACCGAGAAGCCGCTCACGATTACGTCGATTTCTTCGGCCAGTCCGGTTGTCCGCAGATTGCTCCTTATCTGTTCCTCCCGGCTGCTGCTCGCCACCGCGATCTTCACGCCTGCCAGGCGGAAAAATCCGATGATGTCGCGCACGCCCGGTTTTTCAGGAACCGCCGCAGACAGTTTATGACGGACTCTGTCCATGCAGGAATCCATCACGGCGCGCGCGTCCCCGCTGTCCGTATGAAAATGCTTCTGCAGAACGCCGACCATCACATCGCCCGCCGTTCCGCATATCTCGCCGGCAAAGGCCGGAGACAGATTCACGCCTCTCTCCTCCGCCAGCTCAAGCCAGGTTTTCTGATATACCTTCTCCGTGTCAAACATCAGGCCGTCCATGTCAAAGATCGCGCCTCTTTTCACTCTTCCGCACTTCCTTTCATGATTGCTGCCGCTGTCTGAACATCATTGATGATTATTCCGTTCACAATGAGAACAGCCGGCGCATCGCGCCGACTGCACAGTTCGCTCAGCATCAGCTGCTATATCATACATGATTGCCGGGGATTCGTAAAGCGTCCTCTTACACCTGACCTGCTACAGTTTATCCGAATACTTCTCTTCCAGTGCGCGGAAGGTGGACTCGCTGACGGAGTGTTCCATCTGGCACGCCTCATCCCTCGCGGTATCTTCCGGAATTCCGGCGCCTACCAGCATTTTCGAGAAAAAACTGTGCCGCTGATTAATATTCTCCGCGATCTCCCGCCCTTTCTCCGTCAGAAAGATTCTTTTCCCATGACCGATCGTGACAAGTCCTTCCTCAGTCAGTACCTTCAGCGCGTTGTGAACAGATGGTTTTGTCACCTGCATTTTCGCCGCGATATCAACCGATCTCACCTGTCCGCTGTCCCGCTCGATCTGCAGGATGTTCTTCAAATAATCTTCCATGGAATGAGTCATCGATAAAACCTCCGATGTAATTAGTTTAATTGAACTAACCCCATCTGTCAACTCCGTCCTGATAAGCGGAATTTCGAATATCAGCTGCTGAACAGACCGCAGCGGTCTTAAAATAGATCTCTGCCTCCTCAGAGAAAATGATTGACATTCGTGGTTAGAGCCGTTAAACTATTAAGTAGTTAAGTTAGCTTAACTGAAATTTAAGTAATATAACTCATACATCGGAGGTTCCCATCATGAGTGTTGTCATCATCGGCGGAAATGAATGTATGGAGCGTGAATACAAAAACCTGTGTAAGAAGCACGGCTGCCACGCCAAGGTCTTCTGCAGGTTCAAAAACAGTATGGGTGACCGGATCGGGCAGCCCGATCTCATGGTTCTGTTTACGCATACAGTTTCCCACAAAATGGTGCAGAATGCGCTCAGCAACCTGAGCGACTCCACCAGGGTCGTGCGCTCACACACGAGCTCTCTCGCGTCCCTGCGGCAGATTCTTGAAACAGCCGTCTGAGGGTGATCACTATGCCGGATCAGATTCTGCTTACACATTGTTCGCCAACTCTGGCGGGAATTAAAACAGGCAATATTTTCACCTGCACATACCGCACAAGATCCGAGGTTAAGGCGGATATCAGGAGATGGAACCGCCTTCTTTCGGGCAAGGGGCTGCGCGTCATTCCTCTCAAGTATATGAAAGAGCGCGTTCTGCTTTATGTCTACCGGCCGTCCGTTCTCAGAAAAGATCTGGCGGATCCCGAGCGCTCCAGAATTCTGCGTGAGTGCGGATATGAAAAATGCGGCGAGTCGGAGTGCATCTGCACACTCATCCGGCACCTCAGGGAGAACAGCTCATTTCCTCACGAGATCGGTCTCTTCATCGGATATCCGGCGGAAGATGTGTCCGGCTTCATCAGAAATCAGGGATCCGATTACAAATTCTCGGGCATGTGGAAGGTTTACGGCGATGTGGAGAAGACCCGGCGCCTCTTCCGCAAATACCGACACTGTACGGATGTATACTGCAGGCTGGGCCGGAAAGGCCGCTCGCTGGCGGATCTCGCGGTCAGAGTGCCTGCGGATGCAGTCAATATAAAGCAACAGCAGAAAGGATAACAGAAATGGCAAAGACAGCAGTTGTTTATTGGAGCGGAACCGGCAACACCGAGGCGATGGCTCAGGCCGTAGCGGAGGGCGCAAAAGGAAAGGGAGCTGAAGTAGATGTTCTGACCCCGGATGCCTTCGGTCCGGACGCAATGGACGCATATGACGCGGTGGCTTTCGGCTGCCCGGCCATGGGCGCCGAGGAGCTGGAGGATTCCGAGTTTCTTCCCATGTTTGAATCCATCCGCTCAAAGCTCTCCGGCAAGAAGGTCGCTCTGTTCGGATCCTACGGATGGGGAGACGGTGAGTGGATGAGAACCTGGGAGGAGCAGACCGCGGGCGACGGCGCGGTCCTTGCCTGCGAAAGCCTCATCGTAAACGAGATGCCCGATGATGACGGTCTCGCCAAATGCCGCGCGCTCGGTGAAGCACTGGCATAATTCACGGCACCTGAGATAACTGAATGAACTGATATCACTCCTCCGAATATGTGAAGTGTACCACAGGAAAGCGGGGCGGTTCTCCTCAAAAAAGAGAGAACCGCCCCGCCTCCGTAAATTCTTCTGTCAGCGGGCATCCTGACCCGAAAGCAGATCCATCATGCTCTGCAGGCTGAAGGCGATGGTCGACATATTGTGAAGCAGGGCAGAGGTCGCCGGCTGAAGCATCCCGGCGGCGCCGAAGCCGATGAGCCCTCCGTTGAAGGTCATGATCTTCCGGTAATTGCCCCGGATTCTGCCCATAAGCGCCATGCTGATCTTCCGGAGCATCACGAGTCCGCGCAGATCGTCCGATCCCACGGTTATATCCGCAACCTCCCGGGCGATGGCGGCTCCGGCCGAAACCGCGATTCCGACATCCGCCTCCGACAGCGCCGGGGAATCGTTGACGCCGTCCCCGACCATGATCACTTTGTGACCCTTCTCCCGCTCGGAGCGGATAAAGCCCGCCTTGTCCTCCGGCAGCACCTCCGCGTAATACGCGTCGAGTCCCAGCTTGCCGGCGACCGTCTTCGCCGTGCGCCGGCTGTCCCCGGTCATCATGACAATATTGTTTACGCCGAGCGCGTGAAGCTCCCGGATGACAGACGCGGCCTCCTCCCTGATCGGGTCCTCGATGCAGACCACGGCCGCCAGCTCTCCGTCAAGCGCGAGATAAAGCAGCGAGCAGTCGGACGGAAGGCGTCTGAACCGGTTCCTGTCGGCCTCCGGCACCGAACATTTCTCATCCTCAAAGACGAAGTGCCGGCTCCCGATCAGGGCACGCTTGTCCCCGATCCGGCTCACGATACCGTGCGCGACGATGTATTCCACCTTCGCGTGCATCTCATCGTGCTCGATGCCCCGCTTCACCGCTTCCTTAACGACCGCGTTCGCGATCGAGTGCGGGAAGTGCTCCTCCAGACAGGCCGCGATGCGCAGCATCTCCGTCTCGTCTCTGCCGCTGAAGGCGACGACCTTTCTCACCCTGGGCGTGGCGCACGTGAGCGTGCCCGTCTTGTCAAATACGATTGTCTCCGCTTCCGCCGCGGCCTCCAGGAACTTTCCGCCCTTCACGCTGATCTTGTGCTCCGCGCACTCCCGCATGGCGGAAAGAACGGAGATCGGCATCGCCAGCTTCAGCGCGCAGGAGAAATCCACCATAAGGATGGACAGAGACTTCGTCACATTCCGGGAAATCAGCCACAGAAGCAGCGTGCCTCCAAGGCTCACGGGAACCAGGCTGTCCGCGATATGCGCCGCCCGGCTCTCCGTCTGGGATTTCAGCTTCTCGGACGTCTCGATCATGCTGACGATCCGGTCATACCGCCCGGCGCCGTAGCCCTGGGTGACGCGGACCTTCAGCTCTCCGTCCTCGAGAACCGTTCCCGCGAAAACGGCAGACCCGTCCGCCTTATGGACCGGCAGCGCCTCGCCCGTCATGGTGGACTCATTGACCTCCGCCTCCCCGGATACAACTATTCCGTCCAGGGGAATCAGATTGCCGGTGCGGACGATAAACGCATCTCCCGGCTGCACGGAATGCACCGGCACCAGCACCTCGGTATCACCCGACGGCACCCACACCTGATCCGCGTCAAGCATCATCCTGGAGGCCAGATCGTCCACGGACTTTCTGTGCGTCCACTCCTCGAGAAGTTCTCCCGCATCAAGAAGGAACATCACGGAACCGGCCGTCCTGAAGTCGGACCGGATAAGAGATACGGCGATGGTCACCGCGTCGAGAACGGGAACCTCCAGCCTGCCCCTCATGAGGCAGCGGACACCCTTTGAGATATGGCGGACCGCCTTCGCACCGATGATGATCCGCCCGAGTGAGACCGGCAGGAGCAGCCGCCCCGCTGCCCGTCTCAAAATGAGAAAGAAAAGCCTGTCCTCATACTTTCTTCTCAGCTCCCTGCCCGTGTGCTCCGGCAGCTCCCCGCAGGAGGACGCGCTGTCATAGCCGGACAGGGCGCCGACGACACGCTCACGCGCGCCCTCATAAAGAATGACCGCGTCGCAGGAACGCTCGCTCACCCTGGCGGACCGCACGCCGTCTACCCCCATGAGATAGTACTGCAGGCGGTCGGCCTCCGCGCACGTCATGTGCTTTTTCAGGACCCGCACACGCATTCTTCCGCGCGATTCATGTAAAATACGGCACTTCATCGGAAATCATTCCTTCGCTTCGGCCGCCGCGAGCACCGCCTTTGCGTCCTCGATCATGCGTGCCTCTTCCTCTTCATACCGCTTCTCATTGATATCGCGCGCGGAAGCGGCGATATCTTCGCAGTTCTCCCTGATAACCGTGTACTCCTTTACCGCTTCATCCTTCATGCGGAGAACCGCAGCCGTGCAGTGCGTGTAAACCTTCTTCGCGTCCGCGCTTCCGAGAATCCTGGTTCCCCAGGTTCCCATGAGAAATCCTCCCGCAGCAATTCCAAGCTTTGCCCACTTCATATCAAGTCATACCTCCTGTGCTCAGATCTGTTGAAAAAAAGCCGGTGCGCGCTTTGCGTTACGCCTGCGTGCACTGGCTTTCATGTATGTTATTTTAAAGAGAAGCATACTGTTAGTCAACGCATAAATGATTTAACGCTCTCTTCCAAAACTTAGCCCGGGCTTATTTTTGTGCCCGTGACGACAGGTTCCCCGGGCTTATTTTTTGTGCCGCGGAACGGCACGTCCCCGGCGCTGTTTTTCAGAGCAGAGCCGCCAGCTCATCCCGCTTCGACAGTATTTCTTCCAGATAGGGCGCGTAATCGACTTCCTTTTTCTCCCGAAGAAGCTCCGTGATCTCGCATACCGGCCTGTAGAGCGGATCGAGGGACAGATTGCCCAGAACCCCTTTCAGCGCATGTGCGGCATCAAATGCGGCGGCAAGATCCCCGCCGGCGGCCGCCTCCTTCAGCTGATCAAATCTGGCCTCGCCCGGAATTGTCCCGACGAGCTTCAGGTAGAGTGCCTCGTTGCCGAAGCAGCGGCCGAGGCCCTCCTCCGTATTGGCTCCGTATTGTTTCAGCGCGTCAATCGTCAGCATTCTCCCTTTACCTCCTTCTCTCTGTTTTTCTTTTCTTCCGCGGCAAAACGCCTGAACGCGTCGGGCGGGACGGGACAGGAAAAATAGAATCCCTGCACCACGTCGCATCCCATCTCCTTCAGGGCTTTCAGCTGCTCTTCCTCCTCCACGCCCTCCGCCACAAGGGGAACACGGAGGAATCCGGCAATATCGATCACCAGCTCCACAAGGCGGCGGCTCCTCTCGTCCTTCATCATATTCCGGACAAATCTCATATCCATCTTCAGAACGTCAATCGGAAGGGATGTCAGCATATTGAGCGAGGAATAGCCCGACCCGAAATCAACCATCTCGATCCGGAAACCGCGCTCCCGGAGCGAGTGCACCACTTCAAGGAGTCTGTCCGCGTTGTCGGCGTAGGCGGACTCGGTGATCTCCAGCATCAGCTCGGACGGATTCAGGCTGTGCCTATCCAGTATGGCGAGCAGATTCTCCATAAGCGACGGGTCGTAGATATCGATTCTCGAGACGTTGACAGATACGGGTATGGAAAAGCCGAACTCTCTCTTCCACTCCTCCGCCCTGGCCGCGGCCTCCTCCCACACATAGTAATCCAGCTTCTGAATGAGCCCGTTTCCCTCAAAGAGAGGGATAAAATCCCCGGGCCTTACAAGTCCGAGCTCCGGATGCTGCCAGCGGATGAGGGCCTCCGCGCTGCATAAGACGGGACGGCTGCCTCCGATGGCGTATTTCGGCTGGTAGAAGACCTGGAAATGCTTCTTCGCGATCGCCTCGTCAAAATCCTTGATCAGCCTCTCCTCGTAGACGGAGCGCGCGTGAATCTCACTGTCATAGCGGGCCGTCTGCTGCGTGTAGTTGCTCCTCACGCGGTCGCAGGCCATCTTGGCCCGGTCAAACCAGGTCTCGGATTCGAGCGACTTGTCAGCCTCACAGATCCCGGCGCGCACCCGGATGTTCCGGACGCCGAACCGGTCGCTCAGCCGCCTGCCGATCATCCCGATCAGGTCCTGGTAATCCCCGCCGTCCTCCGGCCGGACCGCGTAGATATAGAAGGTATCCGCTTCGCACCTGCAGGCGATGCCGCCGTCCCGCACGGACAGATATTCGACAATCGCCTCGCCGATGGTCCGGAGAATACTGTTGCCGAATTCGCGGCCGTACATCTCATTGGTGAGATGAAAATGATCAATATCCAGCATCACGGCGTCCATCTCCGTCGCCGCGTCCTGCTCGTAGTACTCCATCTGGCGGATATACTCAAAGAAAAAATCCTTCGCGTAAAGACCGGTGAGGTCGTCCCGCTCGGCCGCCTGGATGATGGTCCGGTCCTCGGAGAGCTCGATGATCCTGTCGCACCTTGCGATCACCACATCCGGCTTGAAGGGCTTCACGATAAAATCCGCGGCACCCCTCCGGATACTCTCGATTTCGGACGCCACATCCGCCGTCATCACGATGACGGGGATCTGCTTCAGCTGCTCGTCGTCCCGTCTCATATCAAGGAACTCGAGCCCGTTCATCACCGGCATCCTCAGATCGAGAAGCACCAGTGAGTAGTGCTGCTCCGCCGCCCGTATTTTTTTCACTGCCTCGCTGCCGTTCCCGGCGCATTCAACGCTGTAGGAGTGTTCCTCAAGAAAATTTTTGAGCATGAGCCTGTTGACAAGCTCATCGTCAACCACGAGGATCCTTCTCCTGATATTCTTTGACTGTCTGAATCGTTCCATTTATACTGTCAAGCCCCCAGTCCGTATGACATCAGGAAAATAAGCCGGCATACACAAACCAGCCGTCTGATCAGATCACACGGCCGGTTCATCTATGTCTTCAAACAGCGGACATCTGCGTTCCGCATCACTGTAAACTGATGAACCAGGGCCGCCATACGGCGGCCTGTGATTCATCATACCAGATAAATACAAAGTTGAACAGAGATGAAATGATCAGACCCTCTCCAGATGCCCCCCGTTCATCCGGTACACGGTGTCCGCGTACCGCTCCGCCTCCGGCTCATGCGTGACGAGAAGCACCGCGGTGCCCCGGTCTGACAGATCTCTCAGCACCTGCAGAACAAGGCGCGTGTTCTCGTCGTCCAGATCCGCCGTCGGCTCATCCGCGAGCACGACCCCCGGATCGTTCATAAGCGCTCTGGCCACGGCCAGCCGCCGCCTCTCACCGCCGGACAGCTCATCCGGATAGACATTCGCCAAATCCCCGATTCCGACGAGACCGAGCAGCTCCTCCGCCTTCTTCCTGTCGGGGCTCTGCTTTTTGTAAAGGTCCGCCGGAAGGAGCACATTTTCCAGAACCGTGAGCGCGCGCAGCGTCGTCTGCCCCTGGGGGATGATCCCCATCTTCCGGTTTCGTACCGCTGCCCTCTGCGCGTCATCCATCGCGTACAGGTCCTCTCCGTCCAGAAGGACGCGTCCCGACGAGGGCGTCAGAAGACCGGCCGCCATGTTGAGCAGAGTGCTCTTTCCGCTCCCGGATCTGCCCTCGATTTCCGTGAGCGACCCTCCGGCCAGCAGAAGATCCGTCTCATAGACGGCCGTGAAGACATTGGTGCCCCGGCCCTTTCGGAAATATTCCCTCGATATTTTCTCCGCGCGCAGCTCCATCACGTTCCCTCCCTCATGGCAAAAGCGGCATCCTGCCTGCTGATCCGCCAGACCGAAAGCGCCGATGTGAGGGCGCCCGCAGCGACGGATATCAAAAATGAGCCGGCCGCGTACAGCGCGATTCTCCCGGCTCCGGGCAGCAGATACGGCAGCTCGAGCGCCGAGCTTATCATATGTCCGAAGGGGAAGACGAAGACCGAAGCCAGAATGAGGCCGAGAACGCTCCCCGCCGCGCTGATCATCGCGGATTCCGTGAGGATCTGGCGCGAAACCATCCCTCTTGAGGCACCCAGGACCCGCAGGACCGCGAATTCCTTCGCCCGCTCGTGCGCGATCATGAGAAAGGCCGTGGAGAGAACGAGGATAGCAAAAAGCCAAATCACGGCGGTCAGGATGCGGATCATGCGCGCGGCATTTGTGAGGCCGCCGGCAATCCCGGACACCATTCTCACGGCGGAGGTCGCCTCAATATGGCGCACATGGATATTGATGTCGTCCGCCACCTCCTCGACGCTGCAGCCGTCAGCCACGCGGATCATCACGGAGGATACCGCGTGATCGGGATCAATATCGTCGAAAGCGGTAAAGCCGAGCTTCCGGGCATTGGTTATCATGTCACGAATCGTGTCCATATTGGCGTAAACCGCCGTATCGAGTCCGGTTCCGGTTCTGTCAAGTTTGGCCGCGACGGTGCACTCCGTGTCGTAGAAGGTGAGTTTGCCGTCCTTCGGCACAACGAGCTCGCTGCCCACGATAATGTCGCCTCTTCCCAGGGTCTCCGTATATTTCTCACGGATCCAGGGCTGAACCGTAAAATCCTGTTCAGGGTCAAAGCCGATGATCTGCACCGCCGCCGAGCAGCATCCGGCACTGGCGGAGGCGAGATAGAACTCGGGCGCCGCGGCCTCTATGCCGCCGGTCCTCCGGATCTTTTCGTAATCCTCCTCCTTCATGTAGAAGGTTCCGGGTATGCCCTGCAGAAGGATGGACTCAAATTCGCCCTTGGTCCTCGCCTCGTAGGGAACCGCGACGATATCGGCTCCCAGGCGCTCCTCATAGCTCTTAAGGCCGTTCCCGAGACTTGTGATCACAACGGAACCGGCGAACACCGACAGCGTAAGAAAGGCTGAAATCAGCACAAGCGCCGCGGTTCTGACCGGTCTTCTCTTCAGGTTTCTGACTGACAGTTTTCCTTCAAATCCCATGATTTCTCCCCCACACAGCGGCCGCGTTGGACCGCGAGAGCATCTCGCCGACGGGAATGCCGGCGGGACAGACTGCCTCACAGGCGAGGGATTTTCCGCATCCCTCAAATACCCGTTTCCTGTATGCAGAAGCCAGCGCGCTGTCTGCGGGCTGCCGCTCCGCAAGAAGGACGCGCGCGGACGGAACCGCCGCGGCCGCGCCCGTAAAGCCGCTGTCCGCTGAGTAATTCGGACACACCTCGAGACAGAGTCCGCACTGCAGACAGCGGGAGGCGTCATACAGCGCAAAGAGCCTTTTTTCTTCCGGGCGCGCTTCGGTCTCCATATAGACCCCGATCTCGCGGAGGTTTCGCTGCATGATCCGCCGGTCGGTCAGAAGATCCTCGATGACGGGAAACTTCCTTAAGGGAGCCAGGCTGATCTCATCGGGCAGGTCCCGGAGACGCGTGTCGCAGGCCAGGCGCGGCTCCCCGTTGATCAGCATCGCGCAGGCGCCGCAGCGCTTCTGAAGACAGCTGTTCTCCCATACAACCGGCGTGGTCCGCTCTCCTGAAATATCCGAAAGATCCGGCCGCGCATTCAGGCGGAGAAGCGCCGTCGCGACCGTGTCGCCCTCGCTTTCTCCCGCATATAAAAATGTCTGACGGAAGGACGCGCTCTCTCCCCGCCGCTTTCTTAAAACCGTGATCCGAAAGCTCCGGAGCGCCGTCCTTTTCTTTCTTTTCAATAACATGTCCGATCTGATCCTTTATGTTCCGGTGATTTCTCCGAAGCGGACGGAAACTCCTTCCGGTGAACAGGAGGCCACGGTCTGCCGCCTGTAACGGGCGTCATCCCGAAGCGGACAGTCCTCCCGCAAATGCGCGCCCCTGCTCTCCTTCCGGGCGAGCGCGCAGCGGACGGCCGCCTCTCCGAGCAGAATCCGCTTTCTGTCCATGGAGGATCCGGCCCTCTCATACAGTGCCTGCAGCTCTGTAAGCGCCCCAAGAAGCGTCTCCTCATTTCTGCTGATGCCGAGCGCTCCGGCCAGGATCCGCCCCAGATCAGCCGTCACCTCCGGCGTCCGCTCCGGGAAATTCGCCGAAGTACCTTCTGTCCCGCTGCCTGTCTCCGCAATGATTTCCGTCCCGCAGCCCGTCTCCGCAATGCTTTCCGTCCCGCAGCCCGCTGCCGGGCTGCCTTGTCCGGATCCTCCGCTTTGGAACTCTGTGTTCTCCGACAGAACCGTCTCCGCCGCCCTTCTTCCTCCGTACAGCGCGCCCAGAAGAGAATTGCCGCCCAGGCGGTTCGCGCCGTGGTACTGGCAGGCGCACTCGCCCGCCGCGTACAGGTTCTTAAGGCCCGCTCTGTGCGCGGCGTCGACGCGGACGCCGCCCATAAAATAATGAATGCCGGGACTGACCGGAACCGGCGTCTTTGCCGGGTCCTGTCCCAGATACCGGAGGACCTCCTCCCGGAGATCGGAGAGCCGCGCGCGCCAGACTTCCCCGGAGAGTGATGTCAGATCGAGATATACCTGATCCCCGCAGGCGGGGTCCCTTCTTATGCGGTCCATCTCGCGGCTGATCACATCCCGGGGCGCCAGATTGCCCAGCTCCGGGTGCAGCTCCTCCATGAAGTACCAGCGCTCTCCTCCGCGGAGGACGAAGAGCCGTCCTCCCTCCCCGCGGGCCGCCTCGCTGATGAGAAGGCGCTTTCCGGGAAACGCAGCCGTCGTCGGGTGGTACTGGATCATTTCCAGATTCGCGGCCTCCACGCCCTGAGAAAAGATGATGGCGAGCGCGTCCCCGTCATTGGCGGTCGACCCCGTCGTAAGGCCCGGAAAAAGTCCCGCGGGTCCGCCGAACGCCAGGATGACCGGTCCGGGCAGATACAGCCTCTCTCCGGTATATTCGTCGCCGATGAAGGCCCCTTCGCAGATCTCCCCGTCAATTTTCAGCCCGAGAAATCTGTGATGGGGGAAGCGTTCCAGGAGCGTGCCCTCATATTTCCGGACCTCATCAATCATAGCTGTCATGAGGGCCTTGCCCGTGCTGCTTTTGCAGTAGGCGGTCCGCTTCTTCTTCTGGCCGCCGAAGGATCTCTGGATCATGCGGTTTCCGCTCATCATGAACGGAACGCCGAGCTCTCTCAGCCGCTTCACGATTCCCGGCGCCGCCTCGGCAAGGCCCCTCACAGCCTGAGGATCGGCGAGGTCCGCCCCGCCTTTCAGCGTATCCTCCATGTGCTCCGCGGGCGTATCGCCCTGCCCCATCAGATCGAGGGCAGCGTTGATTCCTCCCTCAGCGAGGACGGACTGGGCGCGCTCCGAGATCTGAAGGGATACGATTCTGCACGGGACGCCGTGTTCGGCGAGCGTAAGCGCCGCGGACAGTCCCGCGAGCCCGCCCCCTATGATGTTTACTCTTTTCATGATCACACCCGGTTCCATCGCAAATAGTAGATCAGCATTGCCAGCGCCGCGAAGAGAAGGATCACGCTGAGGACAAACAGGATATCCGCCGCCCACCGCCTGTGTCCCCTGACACCCATTGTGATGAAGGCCGGGCGGACGTTGATGAGCACGTGTACCGCGATGGTCAGAATCAGCAGAAGCTGCGTCGCGAGCCGGGCCGCGGTAAAGGGGACCAGGCGGTAGACCGGCGCGCTTCTGTCCGAGAATGCCGTGAGGTGAAAGATCAGAAACGCCAAAATGGCGAAGCCGCTCACCCTCCCGGCCCAGAACAGCTTGTTTTTCCGGAAATATCCCGCGCCCGAGGCGCGGATCGTCTTCAGCGTGCGCGCCGTGAGCACCGCCCCCACAAGGGCGTGTACGAAAATCACCGCGGCGAGAAGATACGAAACCGTCCTGCTGATCACATTTCCGGCTCCGATCAGCTGAAAGGATCCCATAATCGCGTGCGCGAGAAACAGGACCATCATCACGGCTGTGAGAATTCCGTTCCATTTTCTCATGTCTGTCCGTCTCCTGTCTCTCCGTTCCCGGATCCGCCGCCCGCGGATCCTTCCCCGGGACTTCCGCCCGCGACCTCAATCACCGCAGTACCCGGCCGCGCGAAGGCGGCTCCGTAATCGTACACCGGCTCCGCGTCGGCGGAAATGATGATCACATCAAACAGGCCGTTTTCCGCCCTGGACGCGACCAGCGTGCCGTCCTCGGCTGTCAGCTTCATCTGGTTCTCTGCGAGCCGCGCCAGATAGCGTTCCGCCAGCTCCGCCCCCGCGGCGTCCCCGCGGGTGACGAGGCAGCTGATGTCCTCCATGATGACATCCACCTCCTGCTCCCTGAAGAACTTCTCCCACTCTCCGCCTGTCGCGGGATGTCTGTCCTCATTCAGCAGAACAAAAAATGTGCCGGACGGCTGGTCCGGCACAACCAGACTCGCACCCGATACGGCATCCGCCGGTCCGAAAAGAGTCCCCTGCCGCGCGAAATGCGCCGCGGGGATACCCAGCAGTACGGCGAGCAAAACGAGTACTGTCATAATATGCTTCAGAACACGCATAACGGGATTATTCCTCTGCCTGTTTAAGAGCGAGATCCACCGCCTCATTAAATTCGTCAAACGATATGGAGGCGCCGGTGATCGCGTCTACCTGATCGAGCGAACCCTTGGCCGCCAGCTGTTCCGCATAGTTCTGGCTCGCCTTGACCGCTCTTTGGGCCTTGTTGTAGTAATCCTGATTCGCGATCTCGCCGTCCTCCTTCCCGTAGTTTTCGTCCTTGGGTGTTCCGTCCGGCATGTAGGTGGTAAACTGGCAGTCCGTGATCACGTTATCCTTAAGAGTAATCGTCACGACACCGTAACCGGCGCCGCCCTCGTCCTCATCGTCCTCCAGAGACTCGTAGACGCTGCTCTCCGCCGTGTAGGTTCCGTCCTTATACGTCTTTGCCCCGGAGCCGCAGCCCGCCAGCGCGGCGGCGAGAACCGCGGCTGCTGCGATCAGAACAGTTTTTTTCATTTTGCCACTTCCTTCCCGAACAGCTCATTTTTCTTATCGCTGATGATCTTCCCGTATTCAAGCATGACGGTTCTCTCCGCCACCTCTCCGACCTCCGGGTCGTGCGTGACGACGATCAGCGTCGTTCCGTCCCTGTGCAGATCCCGGAAAATATCGAGCACGATATTCTCGTTCGCCTCATCCAGGTTGCCGGTCGGCTCATCCGCGAGAACGATCTGCGGGTAATTGATGAGCGCCCGCGCGATGGAGACGCGCTGCTGCTCACCTCCGGACAGCTGGCTCGGAAGATGCCGCGCCCGCTCAAGCAGTCCTACGCGGTCCAGCGCCTCCAGCGCCTCCTTCTCGTCGGGGACGCTGTGATAGTACTGGGAGACCATCACATTTTCCACGGCCGTCAGATAATTGACGAGGTGGAACTGCTGGAAAATGAGGCCGATCTTATCCCGCCTGATCGCGGTGAGGCTTTTGGCGGTCTCGTGCGCGATATCCTTTCCGTCCAGGATCACCTGTCCCGACGTTGGCTTGTCCATGCAGCCGATGATATTCATCATCGTGCTCTTTCCGGAACCGGAGGGTCCCATGATCGCGACCCACTCCCCCTCATTCACGCTCAGGTTCACCTTGTCGAGCGCGTGCAGGTCGCCGTAGATTTTGGATACATCCTTTAATTCAAGCAGACTCATAGGTCATTATTCTCCTTTCAGAACGAGGGCCGGATCGACATCTGTCGCGCTCCGGACCGGCATGAGGCAGGCGAGGCCCGTGACCAGCACGGAGGAGATCACGGTGACGGGAAGCAGCCAGAACTGGAATGTGATCGAGCTCGAGAACACGTTCCGGCTCACAAACTGCGCCACGCCGAAGCCAAGACCCGATCCCAGAAGACCGCCCAGGCCGCCGAGCATCAGCCCCTCTCCCATGAACTCCGCGATAATCTCGCGGTCAGAAGCGCCGAGCGCCTTGCGAAGTCCGATTTCCTTTCTGCGCTCCGTCACGACGGCCGTCATCGTGGTCGCGACGCAGATCATCGTGAGAACCAGCACCACCGCCGTGACGAGGAATACCAGCGCCTGCAGCTTGGTGAGAACCTGGCTTTCGGATTCCGTCACGCGCTTTACGAGGCGCGGGGCGATATCCGGCACGGACGCGGCGATGCTGTCCGAGTAGCTGTTCAATCTGTCATTGTCCGCAGAAATGCTGAGCTCGACGACATCCATCTTGCCCGGCGTTCCGGTCAGCTCCTCGAGATCCTCAAGAGACATATACATATAGTCTTCCTCGGATCCGCCCGTCTCGACGATTCCGGTTATGGTCATATCGAGGGAGGGAGCCTCCGTGACCCCGTCCTCCTGCACCTGATCATCCTCCGTCGAGTAGACAACCTCGATCGTATCCCCGGGCGAGAGCCGCATTCTGTCCGAGATGGTTTTTCCCACGAGCAGCTCTCCCGGCGCCGCAGGCCACTCCCCGACGACGTGCCAGTAGGGGCTGGTCGCTTTCGCGCCCTCCAGATCCGTGCCCGCCGCTTCAACCGGCTGCTCGCGGACCTGAAGTGCCTCATAGCGGAAGGGCGCCACGCCGACCAGATCGCCTCCGTCGATCATGCCGACTCCCTGTTCCACCACATCCATGGTCATCTCCGCGTCCGTAGAGGACGGCAGGAATACCATATTGGCGCCGTAGTTTCTGAACTCAGCGCCCATCTGCCGCGGCACGTCATAGTAAATCGTGACGAGACCGGAAAGAATCGTGGCGCCGACAGCGATCGCGAGCAGCGCGACGAGCATTCTCGACCTTCTCCTCACAAGCGACGAGGAGATCATTTTTATGAAAAATGTGCGTTTATTCATCTCATCCTCCCATCAGCGCCCGTGCAGAACTTCCGTCGGCTTCAGCCGCAGCAGCATCCTTATGGCCGGGATGGAACCCGCGAGCACGACTGCGAGCACGAGCACGGCGACAATCGGAATCACCATCGGCTTAATATCGATCGCGGATCCAAACACGGTCTGGCCGATGATCTGCGCGAATCCGATTCCCGCGACATATCCGATCACCGCGCCGAAGATGCCCGTGATGGAGATCTCCGTCAGAATCAGCGCCGATATTCTCCCGTCCGTCGCCCCGACCGCCTTGAGGAGGCCGATCTCATTGCTCCGCTCCATGACGCTCGCCGTCACCAGATTCGTGATGCCGAGCGCGGAACCGATGAGAGACAGGATCGTGATCAGAACCATAAGCAGCTCGGTCTTCTCCATAATCGCGCCTTCGGAATCCGCGACCTGCCGGACCGGCGACGCGACGGAGTCGGAGATGACCTCCTGGATCTGGAAGCAGATGGAACTCACATAGGCCGTGCAGTACCACGTCTCATACTGACTGATTGAAAGCGACTCGGGTCCCTGCGTCGCCGCCTTCTCCGCCAGCTCGTTGTCGGGCGTCGTGAGGGCGCTCACTTCGATGCTGGTGAGACAGCCGTCCGTATCAGAGAGCTCCTGAACGAGATCAAGAGGCGCCACGATCTGATCATCCTCGTCTCCGCCTGAGTCATAGATGCCGCCGACCTTCATATCGCGGCTTCCCGTCTCCGTCCGGACCGTAAGCGTATCTCCCGCCTTTATGCCGCACCGCTCCGCGAGAACGGTTCCGACCATACAGCTTTCCGCTCCGCCCTCTTCCTGTTCATTGATCCAGGCTCCGTCCGTGATGTCCCACCACGTGCGGAGATTCTGCACGCCCGTGTCAAGCGTCTCGCCTGTGGGCAGATCCATATGATGATTGAACCAGGTTCCGACAAGCTTCGTCTCCTCTCCGTCGGGAAGTGTGACCTGCGTGTCGATGAAGGGGGTGAAATCCACGATATTGAACGCCCAGAAGATCGTCTTGATCTTGCCCAGTTCGTCTTCCCGAAGGTAGGCGCCGTGCGCCTCCCCGTCTCCCTCCAGCTCATACAGATTCTCGAGCACGGAGGCGGACTTGGGCACCACCGTAATATTCGCCCCGTAGGTCTTCAGCTCCTGATTCATCTTGTCGCCGACATCCATCATCACGTTCAGCATGGCGGCCGCGAGGGAAGCTCCGAGCGCGACCGTGAGCGCGATCATCAGCATTTTCTTCCACTGACGCGTAAATGCGCCGCGAATCATTCTGAAAAACATAACGCCGTCCTTTTTATGAGAAATCGCTCTCGTGCTCAATCAGCGTCGCCGTCGGCACGATGATATATCCGTTGTCAATCTTGTAGTCAATAACCTTTGGGTTGCAGCCGCCCTTGAAGCCGATCGTGCTGATATTCATCACCACGTCGCATCGGTTGCAGACGACCTGTCCGTCGCGCTCGTAGTAGCCCGTCTCGCCGCAGATATCGCAGGCGTCGAGGCCGACTCCGTAGGCGGTGGAATCCGGTTTCTTGACGATGATAAAACGGACCGCGACATTGTTGTCGGTTGTGTAAGCGAACCGGTGAAGATGACCGTCCTCCACCTGTTCGAAGGAAATATAGAGACTGTCGCCGCGAAGCTCGCATTCCTCGGTCGGCGAGAGCTCGACCGGTCTGCTCTCATAGGCCTTCACGACGGTCAGATTGAGCGCGGTGAGAAGGAGGCATATAAGAAGCGCCGTCGACCATCTCCTGATTCCCCGCCACTTCGCGCGGATCTTTCTGTGTTCCGCCGGATTTCTGTAGGGCTCATTGACATGAAAGCTCCTGATCCAGAGCACAATGGGAAGAAAGATCACGGCCAGGATCACACCGTAGATAAAAATATCCGAGTGATTGGAGGTGAACTTGATGATCTGGAAGATCGCCTTTCCGCGGATATAGCGTCTCGTCAGCAGGGTCTGCAGGATCTTGGAAGCCTGCTGCAGTCCCGTAATGATAAGAGCCAGCTTCAAAAGGCGGCCCGTCGCCTCGATCCGGATTCTTCTGCAGACGAAATGAGCCGCGAGCGCCGTAAGAAGCACGAGAACCGCAGCCAGGACGATGCCGATCAGGCGGTACAGAAAGCCTGTCGAAAAGACGCGGTCACCGCCCAGCACGATCGTGTAGGGAAACGCGAGCACATCCGGCAGGCAGTAGAACACCTGAATAAACGCGACCACCGAAGCGGATACCGCTGTCAGAAGACCGGCCGCCTTCTCATTCCTTCTCCGGACAAATCCGAGATCAAAGATCAGGAACAGCACAAGAAAGACGAGGGCAATACTGAAGATCACCATGTTGGTGTTGCCCTGGTCGATCAGCTTGGTCTTGTTCTTCAGATACGCCATCACCGCGGCCCCGGCGGCCCCGGCTATGGACGCCCACATGAGGATCTTTCTTCCGGCCGACCCGCAGCGCCCGTAGATGTAGGCGAACATCATGCCCAGAAGAACCCCGGCCACGATCAGATATTCAAGGGTTGAGATCAGATATTTCAGCATAACAGTAGAATTTGTCCTCCCGAATCCGGGTTTTGGTCATTTATTTCAAGTTATACAAGGCTTACTTTTATTAATTTACTCTATCCCGTGAAAAAGTCAATACCGCACAGGCGGTATTGACTTCTCTTTTCATGAATTCAGGGCGATTTACCACTCCTGCGGGACATATTCCCAGACATCCGGCAGATCCAGCTCAAGCGGGAACACATTTTCAAGTGTGCCGCCGGGGCCCGTCACGTCATCCAGATGGATGAGGTAGGTCGCGGGATCCACGTCGAACTTCAGGTGTACGGAATAGGTATCCGCATCCGGAAGCTTGATGTTCTGGCCGTAGTGCGGTCCGTCAGACGCGGCCATCGGCATGAAGGTTCCCTCCGCCGCGACATTTCCGTCCGATCCGGTGATGGTGTAGCTGACTGTCATGTAGGGTACCCAGTCGCCGACGCCGTAGCCGAGGTCGTTCTCCATCGCGCTGACATCCGCCTCAAAGTGGAGGTCGTAATCCTCATAGTTCTCATTTCCGCCCGACATCGGAACCGGCTGGAAATAGACGCCGCTCACATTGAGGAAGCCGACCTCTTCGTCTTCCCAGATCGGATATTCCTGGAAGCCCGCAGCCGCATCGTCCGCAGCAGCCTCTTCGGACTCGACAGTCGCCTCAACCTCTTCCACAGCCTCTTCCGCCGTGGAAGCCGCCTCGGATACAGCCTCTTCCGCCGTCGAAGCCGCCTCGGAAGCCGGAGCTGCCTCGGAAGCCGGAGCCGCGGAGCTGCCGCCGCAGGCGCCAAGTGAAAGTGTCATGGCCGCAGCCATTGCAAGTGCTACAATTTTCTTCTTCATGTTGTCTCCTTTCGATTGAAGTGGTATTGTAACAACTGGATATATTTATCTGAACCTCCTTTCCCGGGGCCTTTGTTTTCCGTACATTCGCGCCCCGGGGAGGGCTGGTCCTGAATCATCTGCGGATCACACGGATCCGCTTTTCTTATGCCTGCGCACTCTCTCGGATCTTCTTATTTCTGCGCAGATGCATCACAAACGTGACCACTGTGACCGCAAGCAGGATCAGCTGCGGCACAATCGTACCGACGAGCGGATAGATTCCGAGCACGTCAAGCGTATCGTTGTAGGGAATCCATGACAGCCACGGAGGGCTCGCGATTGCCCACTCGATTCCGTCGAGCACACCGCCCTCCATGAGCTCCTTGATGCCGGCTCCCAGGAAGGAGATCGACATCGCCGCCATGAGGATACTCGTTCCCGTGAAGAAGGGACCGATCGGCAGGCGGATGCTGAGGAAGCGGATGAGCAGGAATACGACGACAAGAACCGCGACGCCGACGAGGAATCCCGCCCAGACCATGTCCGGTCTGTCCTCGGACAGCATGGGCTGATAGAAGAGGATGACCTCCGCACCCTCGCGGAACACCGCGAGCCAGGCTGTAAAGCCGAGTGTGATCATGCTTCCCGCCGAGACGCCTCTGGCCGCCTTGCCCTCGATGTAGCTCGTCCAGGCGGCGGATTCGGACTTCGAGATCATCCAGTTGCTCACATAGAACAGGACCGCCACCGCCGTGAGCGCCGCGACGCCCTCGATGATCTCCTGACTCATGTGATATTCCGCGCTCTTATTCAGCAGGTAGTTGAGAATGCCCGCCATGATAAAGCTGCAGACGATGGCGAAGGCCGAGCCGATATAGACCGGCAGGACACCTTTTTTATTCCCGGACTTGATCAGGTACGCGATGATCGCGCCGACGATCAGAATCGCCTCAAGTCCCTCGCGGAGGATAATCGCGAAGCTTCCGAGGAATACCGCGATTCCGCTGGCCGTCGATTTCGTCTGTGCGGCCGTCTCTCCGGCGGAGGTCTCCTCAGCTGCCGCATTTCCGGATACAGCTCCCTCCGGGCTTAAAATGAGCCCGTCCTCGATCAGCTTCTCCGAGAGGGAATTCACCGCTTCGCGGACGGCGTCCGCGCCGTTGTCCTTCTTGATCGCCTTCCGGAGGGTCGTAAACGCGAGTTCCACTTCGCTCGCCCGGCTGCCGGAAATCTGCGTCATCGTATTCCGCTCAAAACCGGACGTCTCATAGTAGCCCCAGTAGGTCGCTTTCGCGTACTCGTAGGCCTCCTCGGAATTCCCCTCCTCGTAGAGGTCCGCGGCGTGGTTCGCGACAGAGGAAATCACAAGCGCCATATCGTTGTAATTCCAGTCTGTCACACCGTACGCCTCACAGTGCTCGTCCCAGGAGAGATAGTACTCGTCATAGACGGGAACGCCGCCCTCGTCCGCGGTACCACCCGCGGGCGTCGAAGCCGCGCCCTCCGGGCTCAGGATGAGGCCGTCTTCTCTCAGAAAGCCGACCAGCGTGTCGGCGGCCTCCTGAACCGCGTCGATGCCGTTGTCCTTCTTGATCGCCTTCCGGAGGGTCGTAAAGGCGAGCTCCACCTCGCTCACCCGGCTGCCGGAGATCTGCGTCATCGTATTCCGCTCAAAGCCGGACGTCTCGTAGTAGCCCCAGTAGGTCGCCTTCGCGAACTCGTAAGCCTCCTCGCTCTCCCCGGCCGAATAGAGATCCACCGCGTGATACGCCACGCCCGCGATCGCTTCGGCCATATCGTTGTAGTTCCAGTCCGTGACGCCGTTTGCCTCTTTATACTCATCCCATGTAAGATAAAATGTCTCTCCCGCGTCCTGCTGCTCCGCGAGCACCGTCACGGCGCCCGGCAGAAGAATCAGCGTGAAAGCGAGCAGGATGGCAGTCAGCCTTTTGAAACCCGTCTTCATCATGTCTTCTCTCTTCCCTCTCATTGCTTTCTCTTAACATTTAAGGCGTGTACAGCCCGGGATATTCCTCCGTCCGGAAGGATTCCCCCGGAATGTGGCCGGCGAACGCCCGCGCGTCGGCGAGACAGTAGCGGTATTCCTCTTTTCCCGCATCCCAGGTCGGATCCAGGCCGTACCAGCGGCCGTCAGACCGGACGATCAGCCAGGCGTGCAGTTCCTCCTGCCGCTTGTCCGCGGCGTCCGTTTCCTCCGACGCCGTTCCGGTGACGATGCGGCAGGTAATGCCGCAGGACCGGAGAAGCCGGTACAGGGCCGTGCAGTATCCCTGACACGCGGCCGTCCGCTGCACCAGCGCGGCGTAGGCCGTGGAGCATCTGTGGTAATAGGGGTTGTTCCTGTGCGGTCTGTCGTAGCGCACGTTCTCGCAGATATACCGGTACACGGTCCGGATCCGCTCCTCCTCGGAGTCGCCCGCCCCAAAGCCGAATTCCCTGATGAGCTCCTCCGCCTTCTCGGACGCCTCCGTCTCCTCCCCGAGCGAGCAGTAATACTCCGGGATCAGCTTTACCGTGTACTGCCACCGTCCGCTTTCAATCGTATAGGAGCTCCTGTAGGTATATCCGCCCATCTGATAGCGGAGATAATCGCCCTCGTCGGCGTGCTCCGTCTCCTCGAGCGCCCGCTCCACGAACTCCTCCACGACGCCGTTCAGCTCGTCAAAGATATCGCTGCCGTAGTCAAACCGGATCGTGACGGAAGCCGCATGTTCCTTCAGTGCCTTCCGCACCGAGAGAACGACGTCGCCGCTGTTTCTGATCCGTCCGGATAAGGTGGAATAGCTGGGAAATGAGCAGAGATTACTTTGTCCCCTGGGGAGAAATCCTCTGTAGGAATCTTCTTGTTCCTCCATCCCCTTGCAGCCTTCTTCCATGT
>CAYLHR010000016.1:0-241 GCA_964383335.1 uncultured Lachnospiraceae bacterium | reverse complement strand
GTTCACTCTCCCGCAGCCGCCGGATATGCAGGCCGCGGCGGCGAGCATCACAAGCACGGCGCCAAGCCGCGCGAGCGGCATCCGGCCGGTCCGCCGGCGTTTAAGGCGGAAAACTGTTATTTGACTCATCTATCTGAAATACAGCTGTTCTTACTATAGTTAAAGCTTTCTAATCCCTGCACATTATAGTACACGACAGCATATCAGGCAAGATATTTTTTCGCACAGCTGATATTTATTA
>CAYLHR010000015.1:0-22431 GCA_964383335.1 uncultured Lachnospiraceae bacterium | reverse complement strand
GAGATCGGACTGACCTATACCCAGTACCTGGTCATGATGGTCCTGTGGGAAAAAGACGGGATCAGGATCTCCGACATCTGCGGAAGGCTGCGCCTGGACACAGGCACAGTGACCCCCATGCTGAAGAAGATGGAAGATGAAGGCCTTCTGAAGAGATCACGCTGCGCGGATGATGAGCGTACGGTCCTCATCACGCTGACGGAACAGGGACTCGGGCTGAAAGAAAAAGCCGGAGATATTCCGGCCAAAGTAGGTCCCTGTGTTCCTCTGAACAAAGAAGAAGCAGAACTGCTGTACAGACTGCTGTATCAGATCCTGAGCGACGAAGCATAAGCTTCTTCGTTTTTTTATAAGTAGGCGCCGAGCAGGATCTCGATGCCGATCGCGATCAGGATCACGCCGCCAAGGATCGATGCCTTCCCGGCAAGCTTTGTTCCGAACACCTTGCCGATGGAAACGCCGCTGACGCAGATGACGAATGTGACCGCGGCGATGATCGCTGAAGCAAGCAGTGCCGCTGAGGCGTTGTAGTCGGCGATCGTAAAGCCGACAGACAGAGCGTCGATCGAAGTCGCAACGCCCTGCACCATCAATTCCCTGAGGCTGACCTGGTGGACTTCCGGTGTTTCCGGATCCGCGTGCAGTCCTTCCCACAGCATCTTTCCGCCGATATACCCGAGCAGTCCGAAGGCGATCCAGGGGATCACCGTTTCAAATGCCGTAAAGATATTGACGATCGTATGCACGCACAGCCATCCCATCATCGGCATGAATGCCTGGAAGAATGCGAACGCGCTTTATATGAAGCTGACGTTCCCGGTCTTATTTCTGGTGCATTCTCTCAGGGCGGAGACGGTCGGCTGGGATACGGACAACTATGTGAAGGCGTTCCGGTATTATCTGGACCCGGATAAGGCCTCAAAGGCGGAGGACTGGGAGGCGTTTTTCCGGTTTCTGTACGGCAGCCTCACCAGGGTGACGGAGGACCCGCAGTGGATTCTGGTCGTCTGCGCGGCGATTATTCTGACGGGCTACGCGATCTTTATCTATTACAATACGGATGAGGGCTGCTCTGTCTTCTGGCCGGTCTTCTTCTATCTGACCCTGACTCACTATTTTTCCTCCATGAACATTCTGCGGCAGTGCTGCGCCATGGCGTTTTCGCTCAATATCATCACGGTGCTGCGCCGGGACAGATCGCAGAGAGGCTTTCTCATCGCCGCGCTTCTTCTCGTTCTCTCGACCATGTTTCACAGCACGGCTGTCATCGGCGCGGTCTATTTTGTCCCCTTTATTCCAAAAAAGACGGGGAGAGGAATGGTCGGGCTGGTTTTTCTTTTCACCCTGATCGGTTATTTTTCCTTTTCGAAGCTGCTTCTCTGGCTCTTTCAGGTCTTTCCCAAGTACGCGCACTACGAGGAGAGCAAGTATTTTGCCGAGGCGGGAATCGGGCCCTATTACACGATCCAGATGCTTCTTAAGATTTTCCTCATCTTCATGGTTCTGTTTCTCAATCCGGATGATGAGAATAACACCGATACCTACCGCCTGACGGTGCTCGTCGCGGTTTCCGTGGGCATCACCCTTCTCAAGTCGGAGACCAATCTGGCGGCGCGGCTCAGCTTCTTCTTTGATCTTTTCAATATTCTGGCAATTCCCATGGCGGTCAACCGCCTGTGCGAGGGCAAGGTGAGAACCCTGGTTTATCACGGGCTGTTTGCCCTCGGCGTATTCATGCTGTTTTACAATATGACGGGATCCTCCAAGGGCTGTGTCCCGTATGAATTCTTCTGGCAGATTTCGGGAGGCGTGACATGAGCAGAAAGACAGAGCGGTATCCCATAGATTTTGTCATCCCCTGGGTCGACGGGACGGACCCGGCCTGGCTCGCGGAGAAGGAGAAGTACAGCGGGGAGATGACCGGCTCCACCTATGCCTACTGCTACCGGGAGTGGGGGCTTCTGAAATACTGGTTCCGGGCGGTCGAGAAAAATGCGCCGTGGGTGAGACGGATCCATTTCGTCACCTGGGGTCATCTGCCGGAGTGGCTGAACACGGAGAATCCGAAGCTTCACGTGGTGAAGCACGGCGACTATATCCCGGAGGAGTATCTCCCCACCTTCAGCGCCAACACGATCGAGCTGAACGCGCACAGGATTCCGGGCCTCTCGGAGCACTTCGTCTATTTCAACGACGACACCTATCTCACGCGGAGGGCGAAGCCGGAGGATTTTTTCCTTAAGGGGAAGCCCCGCGACATCGCCGTGATCAATCCGATCGCGCCGGCGGGCAGAAATAAGATCTCGCACATGATGCTCACGGACATCGGGGTGATCAACGAGTATTTCCGTAAGCACGAAGTGATCCGGAAACATCCGCTTAAGTGGTATAATCTGAAATACGGGAAGCTTCTTCCGCTCAATCTGCTTTTTATGCCCTGGGGCCGGTTCCCGGGACTTCTGGAGATGCATCTGCCGAACAGCTTCCTTAAGAGCACCTTCCTCACCCTCTGGGAGAAGGAGCCGGAGCTGCTGGACGCCACCTGCCGCCACACCTTCCGGGATTTCAAGACGGATGTGAATCAGTGGCTGGTCCGGGAGTGGCAGGTCGCCTCGGGGAATTTTTATCCGAGGAGCACATCCTGCGGCAGGATGATCAACGTGCTGGACCGGAAGACCGCGGAGAAGGCGGCGGACTGCGTGCGGAAGAAGAAGTATATGATGTACTGCGTCAATGATCATTTTGAGGAGGCGCAGGAAGATCTCATGCAGATTGTCATCGACGCGTTTGAGGAGGTATTCCCGGACCGCAGCTCCTTTGAGCTGCCGGCCGGTGACGAATAACGAAGACGGCAGAAACAGTGAAGACGGACATAAAAGAGCGAAGACGGGCAAGGTGAAAGTGTTATGACGAGAAAGGAACTGAGGGAACATCTGAAGCGGTTCGCCCTGAAGCACGAGAAGCTGCTGGGCGTTTACCGGAAATCATTCGGTCTCATAAAGACGAAGCTGTATTTCGGGCTGCAGAGAAAGACGCTTAAGAAGAAGGGACGGAACCTGCTGCGGGAGATCACCCGGACGCTGGAGAAGAATCACGTCCGCTATTTCCTGGATTTCGGGACGCTTCTCGGCTTCATCCGCGAGGGCGGAATGATCGCCCATGACCGGGATATCGACTTCGGGATCTATATGGAAGACGGTCTCACGGACCGGAAGCTGGACGCCATGATGAAGGGACTCGGGCTTAAGAAGTACCGCGAGTTCCTTTTCCGGGGAAAGATCGTGGAGACGACCTACACGAACGGCGTTATCCACATCGACTTTTTCCGGCATCAGGAGACGGAGGATCAGTCCATCGCCTACGCCTTCTACCGGAATCTGGATTATCACTATCCGACGGCCAGCCACTATACGCCCATTGAGCTGCGCCTTAAGCATATCACCGGTTTTTCGCGGATGGATATCGGTGGCTTTGAGGTCAATATTCCCGAGAATTATGAGGAATTCCTCGTCAGTGCCTACACGGAGAGCTGGAGAATTCCGGACCGGACCTGGAACTATCTGAGGACGCCCGACATAAAAGAGTATCGGGACGAGTATGGAATAGAGAGAAAATAAGCGATGAAGATTCGGATGAAGAGAACGGCGGATCCGGCGGAGGAGAAGCGGTATTACGAGCCCTCCACCGCGGAGATTCAGGATATTCTGATGCGGGGCATGAAGGAATTCCGGGATCTGTGCGAGGAGCACAGGATCCATTATCAGATCATGTACGGGACGCTCCTCGGCGCGCTGCGGTACGGGGACTTTATCCCCTGGGACGACGACGCGGATCTGATTGTGGCGAGACCCGACTACGACCGGCTCATTTCCCTGGCGGATCAGTTCGACACGGAGGAATGGGAGCTCATCACGTATCACACGCACGAGGGGTATTATATCCCTTGGGCGAAGTTTGCCTATAAGAAATCGAAGCTGCTTCCCTCCAGATTTAATTCCGGCATGGTCTACGGGCTCGCCTTCGACGTGTTTCCCTTCGATTTCATCGACGCGAGAAATGAGCAGGAGGCCCTTCGGGAGGCCCTCCGCCTGCACGGGCGGTTCACCTCCGTCCTGCAGAGGCTGCAGCCCCTGGCGGAGATTAAGCCGGGCAGAAAGAACGCCCTGCGCCGGGCCGGGAAAAAGCTCTTTTATGAAACAGTCGGGCGCCTCAGGGGCTCGGCTCCCGCGGAGTATGAGAAGCTGGAGGCGGATCTCCGGAAGACGCTTCCGGATGAGAACAACTACTGCTGCAGCGTGTTCGGCACGCTGACCTTCGTATACCGCACGGCGGATTTCCTCAAAGATGAGATGATGGAGATCCGGGGAGAGTCCTTCAGGGCCCCCGCCGGCTATCCGAATATTCTCGCGGTGAGATACGGCGGCGACTATATGACGCCCCCTCCCGCGGAGGAGCAGAAGATTACGCATTTCTATACTTTAAAGATTGAAAAAGACTGACTGAAGACCGAGAAAGACTGAGCGTTTGCGGATGCTGAAAAAAGCTCTGGAAAAATATAACGCGATGCCCGTGCACGCGCGGGCGTCGATGTGGTACCTGATCTCCTCTTTTCTGCAGAAGGGAATCTCCGTGATCAGCACGCCTATATTCACGAGGCTGCTCACCACCGCGGAATACGGGAGATACAGTGTCTTTAATTCGTGGCTGGGGATCGTGACTGTGTTTGTGACACTCCGGCTTTATTACGGTGTATTCGGCCAGGGGCTGGTCAAGTTCGACGAGCGAAAGGATCAGTGGGCGTCCGCCATGATCGGGCTCACCACGACCCTGATCTCGGTCTGGCTTGCCGTCTACCTGATCGGCCACCGCTTCTTCAACCGGATTTTTGAGCTGTCCACAAGCCAGATGCTGGCCATGTTCCTCATGATGTGGACGGAGGCCATGTTCTCCTTCTGGGCATCCAGGCAGAGGGTGGAGTATAATTACAGGAAGCTGGTCTCCATGACGGTCGCGGTGTCCATCGCCAAGCCCCTTTTCGGCGTGCTGGCCGTCCTTATTTTTAAGGACAGCCGGGTGACGGCCCGGGTCTGGGAGATCGCGCTCGTTGAGCTGGCGGCCTATTTCGGCCTCTTTTTCAACCAGATGCGGAGAGGAAAGGTGTTCTTTGTGAGGGAGACCTGGAAGTACGCCCTCGCCTTCAACATTCCGCTCATCCCGCACTATCTGTCGCAGACGGTGCTGAATACGTCAGACAGGATCATGATCGAGCGAATGGTCAGCTCCGACGCGGCGGGGATCTACGCCCTCGCCTACTCCATCTCGCTGCTCATGACCCTCTTCAACACGGCGCTCCGGCAGACGATTGCGCCATGGATCTATCAGAAGATAAAGGCGGATCAGTGCGGGGATGTGCACTGGGTCACCTATCCCGCCCTGCTTTTTGTCGCTGCGGTGAACCTGATTCTCATGTGCTTCGCCCCGGAGGTGGTGCGTCTCTTCGCGCCGCCCGCCTATCACGAGGCCATCTGGGTGATCCCGCCGGTCGCGATGAGCGTGTATTTCAGCTTCATGTATTACCTGTTCAGCGAATTTGAGTTCTACTTTGAGAAGACGAAGTTTATCGCGCTCTCTACCTTCATCGCCGCGGCGATCAATATTGTGCTGAATTTTATCTTTATCCGGATATTCGGGTACTACGCGGCGGGCTACACGACGCTGGTCAGCTACATCATATATGCGGTCATGCACTACACCTTTATGAAGCGGATGTGCGTCGGCAGAATCAGCGAGGAGCGGGTTTACGACCCGAAGATCCTGGTTCTCTACTCGGCCGTCTTTCTGGCCGCCGGCTTTGCCGTCGCCCTGACCTACCGGCTGCCGGCCGTGCGGTACGCCCTGATTTTTTGCATCGGCATCGCGGTCTATATCAAGCGGAAGCCGATCATGCGGTATCTGTCGTCCAATCTGTTTAACCGGGGAAGAAGGAAACAGAAGCAGTAACATGTGCTTGTGAACATACGGAAGGAGGAACCATGAACACAGCCTTGCTGATCGCCGGGGGAGCCGGCAACAGGATGCATCAGGATATTCCGAAGCAGTTTCTCACGGTCAATGAGAAGCCGGTGATTGTCTATACCCTGGAGGCGTTTCAGAACCATCCGGATATAGACGAGATCTGTGTCGTCTGCATTGCGGGGTGGGAGCAGGTGCTCCGGGCCTATGCGAAGCAGTTTAACATCGATAAGCTGAAATATATCGTGCCCGGCGGAAAGAACGGGCAGGATTCGATCCGGAACGGGGTGTTCGAGCTCGAGAAGCACTGCGATCCGGACGATATCGTGCTGATTCACGACGCGATCCGGCCCATGGTCTCCGCGGAGATTATCTCCGACTGCCTGGTGAAGACGAAGCAGTTCGGAAACGCGATCACCGTCATTCCCTGCGCCGAGGCCATGATGCAGACGGAGGACGGCGTCCGGTCCGTCGGCAGCTACCCGCGCGACCGCCTGAAGAGGACGCAGACGCCCCAGGGCTTCCACATCGGGCAGATCTGCGATCTTCACCGGAGGGCGCTCGAAAAGGGTATCACCAATTCCGTCGCCTCCTGCACGCTGATGATTGAGATGGGCGAGCAGGTGTATTTCTCCGCGGGCTCCGAGAAGAATATCAAGCTGACGACGGTGGAGGATATCGATATCTTCAAGGCCCTTCTGGCGGCCAGAAGATCGGACTGGCTGAAGGAGTGAGGACATGATTTACGACAGCGCACTCTGGACGGAGGATCTCGACCGCGTGATTGACGTGTTTCCGGCGTTTTCGGATCTCCGGGGGACATCGGTTCTCATCACCGGCGCGGGCGGGCTGATCTGCTCCGCCGTCGCGGATCTCCTGATCCGGATGAACGAGAGATCCGGGGCGGACATTCAGGTCTTCGCGGCCGGAAGAAGCGGGGAGAGAATGGAGCGGCGCTTCGGCCCGTTTTTCGGGAAGCCGTATTTTCACTTCGTCCCCTATGACGCCGCCGCGGCGTCCAATACCTTTGATTTTCACGCGGACTATGTGATTCACGGGGCGGGCAACGCCTATCCGGGCATGATCGTAAAAGAACCGGTCGAGACCATGATGAGCAATGTCCGCGGAACCATGCAGCTGCTGGATTACTGCAGGGAGAGCGGCGTGAAGCGCTTCCTGTTTATCTCGAGCAGCGAGGTCTACGGGAAGAAAGAGGGAAATGAGCCCTACAGGGAGGGCGAATACGGCTATATCGACCTCCTCTCACCCAGGAATTCCTATTCCGTCGCGAAGAGGGCGGCGGAGACCATGTGCGCGAGCTACGCCGATGAGTACGGGGTGGATCCGGTCATCATAAGGCCCGGACACATCTACGGTCCGACGGCGTCGCCCTCGGACAACCGGGTGTCCTCGGCCTTCGCCTATCAGGCGGCGGCCGGCTGCGATCTCGTCATGAAGAGCGCCGGGAGCCAGCTTCGCAGCTACTGCTACTGTCCGGACTGCGCGTCGGCCGTGCTTACGGCTCTCCTTATGGGGGAGCGCGTCGGGGCCTACAATATCTCCGATCCGGACATGATTATTTCCATAAGGGATATGGCGGAGATCACGGCCCGGGCGGGCGGCGTCTCGCTCACCGCGGAGGAGCCGGATCAGGAGGACCGCAGGGGGTTCAATCCCATGAGCAACTCCTCTCTCGACGGGGAGAAGCTTCTCGGCCTCGGCTGGAGAACATGCTTTTCGCCGGAGGAGGGACTCGGCCGCACCGTCCGGATCCTTAAGGAATCGGGGATCCGCTGATCACAGGATCGGAAAAAGGGGAAATATGAGTATCAATCTGGAACAGGAAGAGATAGACGGGTTTTTGGTGAGCTCTGAGATAAAGCGGCTGTGGGCCCTGGAGCTCGAGATCCTGGAGAAGGTCAGGGAGGTCTGTTCGAGACACGGGATCCGCTTTTTCGCGGACTGGGGCACGCTGCTCGGGGCGGTCCGGCACAGGGGCTTTATCCCCTGGGACGACGACCTGGATCTGGGGATGCTGGCGGAGGACTACGGGCATTTCTGCGAGATCGCGCCCTCGGAGTTTCAGGAGCCTTATTTTTTCCAATCCTACCGGACGGAGGAGGGCTTCACCCCCTGGCACATCAAGATCCGGCGCAGCGATACGACCGGGGCGACAAGGTGGGAGACGCTGAACGCGCCGACCTGGAACAAGGGGATTTTCCTCGATATTTTTCCGCTCTATCCCCTGACGGAGGACCCGGAACGGCTGGCCCGCTTCAGAAAAGTCCTGGCCGGAAAGAGGAGGGAGCTCTCCCTGGTCTCCCGGGCGAAGAGCGGAACGCTGCGGGGAAAGTACAGACTGCTCGCGCCTCTTCTTAAGAGAAGGAATTATCTGCAGCTGGAGGAGGCGTTCACGGACCTGTGCAGGTCCGGGGGACTCGCCCCCGGGGAGACGACGGGAAAGGTCTCGGCGACCAGCTTCCGGTCGGATAAGGATTCCTATATAGCGGATAAGGCCTGGTTTGACGAGATCGTCGAGCTGCCCTTCATGGACAGGACCATTCCCGCCCCCGCCATGTGGAATGAGCGCCTGTCCGCGCTCTACGGCGATTACATGACGCCGGTCAAGGACGCCGCGTTTCACAGCGACCTGATCTTTGACACGGAGGTATCTTACAGAGATAATCCCGCCGCGCGCGCAGGCCGCGCCCGGGACGGGAGATAACAGCTGCCGGATGAAACCGGCCGGATCTTGCACAGCGGAGGATTTAAGATGCAGGATATTCAGACTACGGGAGGCGTGTTTACGGAGGAGAGCCGGCAGATTGTCGTATCGAACATCTGCAGGGTGTTCTCGTGCCGGGAGGAGGATATTGAGGAACTGGTCCCGGTTCAGGCCGGCATGACCAATGTCGTTCTCTCCTTCCGGCTGAAGGGCGGGAAGTACATCTACCGGCACCCCGGCCTGGGCTCGGACGCCCTGGTCGACCGCGGCCGGGAGACCATCATGCAGAAGGTGGTGGAGGACGCCGGCATCGACACGACCCTCATCGCCATGGATGTCGACGAGGGGTGGCGGATCGGGAGATACGTCGAGCACTGGGATTTTGACTACAAGAATTTAAATGACATGGTGCGGGCCATGATGCTCTTCCGCAGGCTGCACGCCGCGCCCTGCCACGTGCGCTGGAATTTTGACGTGATCAAAAAGGCGGAGGGCATCCGCGACCAGATCGCCCCGGAGAAGTACGGGCATTTTCCGGACTTTGAGGCGGTGCGGGACCGGGTCTACCGCCTGGCGGAGCTGGCGGAGCACGACGGGATCAAAAAGTGCAATATCCACGGGGACGCGCGGGACGTCAACTTCCTCATCAACAAGGAAGAGATCTATCTGATCGACTGGGAGTACGGCGGATACGGGGATCCCGGTTTCGATATCGGCTCCTATGTCTGCGGGGGACAGCACACGCTGGCGGAGGTGGACCGGATCCTCTTCACCTATTACAGGAGACGGCCGACGGACCTGCAGAGGCGACATTTCTACGCGTATATCGCCATCACGGGCTGGTTCTTCATGCACTGGACCATGCTGAAGCAGAGCAAGGGACAGGTGGTCGGCATTCACAAGCAGCAGTGGTATCATTTCGCGAAGAACTATTCCCTTATCGCGCTTCCGCTTTACGGGGTCGAGGTTGACAGGAAGATGTACGATGAGGCCATGAGCGCGGCTGTGGAGTGCAGATTGGAGGAGTTGTGATGATGACATATATTATTCTTGCCGCCGGAAAGGGAAGCCATCTTCAGCCCCTGACGCTGAAGTACGCGAAGACGAGCTACAAGCTGGACGAGGAGACGACGGTCCTGCAGCGCATGGTCCGGACCATCCGCAGGGAGGACAGGGACGCCGAGATCGTCGTGGTCGTGGGATATCTGGCCGACACTGTGAAGAAGGAGCTTGCGGACGAGAACGTCCGCTTCGTGATGAACCCCTTCTACGAGGTCACGAATTCCATCTCCTCCGTCTGGTTCGCGAGGGATTATCTCGAGCGGGAAAATGTGGCCATTGTCCACGGGGATGTGGTGTTCTCGGACAGCATCGTCCGGAATTATCTGGTGAAGCCCACGGACTACCCCTATGTCCTCGTCGACAGCTCCCGTGTGAGCGAGGGGGCCTACAACGCCGTTACCCGGGACGGGCAGGTGCTTGTCATGAGCAAGAAGCTGGCGCATTTTTCGGCAAAATACTGCTGTATGACCAAGCTGGATCCCGTGTCTGCCCGCCTTCTTAAGCAGGAGGTGGACGATATGGTGAACGGGAATATGTACGACCAGTATTTCGAGGACAGCCTGGTGCAGATGATCATGTTTCACGACTTCCAGCTCTTCTGCGAGGATATCGCGGGGGAGAAGTGGGCCGAGGTCGACGGCGTGGATGATCTGCTGATGGCACAGGAGATTCACGGAGGGTGCTGATACGAAGAGCGCAATGTGGAAAAAGCTGAAGCGTCCGGTCGGGTGCGTCATATTTCTGGCAGTCGGGGCATGGATCATGATCCATGCCGCCTTTGTGCTGCGCCCTGTCGGAACGGGCACGTACAGGGAGGTTCTTCCCGGCTTTTACTCGGAGGAGAAAGACTCCCTTGATGTCGTCTGCATCGGCAGCAGCGCGGTTCACCGCTATATCAATCCCAACGTGCTCTGGAGAGAGACGGGGATCACCTCCTACTGTCTTGTGAGCGGGTCCATGCCCGCCGTCTTTCCCAGATTCCTCATGGACGAGGCGGAGAAGACCCAGTCCCCGGACCTCTACATCGTCGAGGTGCGGGAATTTATCAAGGAGCACAAGCGGGCGAGACACGGGATCAAGACCTACCGGGTGATGAACAATATGGATTTTTCGCTCAACAAGCTGAAGCTGTCCGCCTACATAGCCAGGAGGCCGGCCCAGATCGTCACCGGCTTTATGGACCTTCTGACCAACCACTCGAACTGGGAGAATCTGACGGCCGAGAATCTTTCCTACTTCCGGAACCGGAAGGAGCAGGACATGAAGGGCTGGTATACGATCACAAGGAGGAAAAAGCAGAAGAAGCCGGAAACGGTTCCGCAAATTGACGCCTCTCTCGGCGAGTACGAGCGGGAGGAGATGGCGCTGCTTCTCGACGAGTGCGCGAAGAAGAACCGGAAGGTCCTCTTTGTCGCGATGCCCTACGTCTATGACGAGACGTTTCAGGCCAAAAACGAGGAGCTGCGCGGGATGGTGACGGAAGCGGGGTTTGATTACCTGGATCTGACGAAGGACAACGTCTGCGGCCTCAATTATAAAAGAGATTTTTATGACCACGGGCACGTCAATGTCAGGGGATCGGAAAAGGTCAGCAAGGTGCTGTCCGATTATCTGAGTGAACATTATGAGTTCAGCAGGGGGTATTCGGAGGAAGTGGTCCGGTCCTATGAGGAGTCATGCTCGGCGTATCAGAAGGAACTTGACGAATATCTGCAGGGCAGGGCCGGCTGAAGGGGGCATCTATGTCTGTTATTTCTATGTATTATTTTGCCCTGATCGCGGGCACCGCCCTTTTATACTACATCCTTCCGAAGCGCGTCCGCTGGACCGCGCTTCTTCTGGGCAACCTGATCTTTTATTCCTTCTGCGGCAAAAAGGAATTCGCGATTCTTCTTTTCACGGCGGCGGCCGTCTATCTGGCCGGGCGCCGGATCGGCGCCTTAAGCGGTGAACTGAAGGCGCAGAAGGATCACGCGGCGGAGCTTCGCCGGGCCCTGAAATCGGCGCCGGAGGAGGAGAAGGAGGAGATAAAGAGGGAGCAGGACCTGCAGAAGGCGGAGGAGAAGGCGCAGAGGGCGTCTCTCAAAAAAGTGCTCATCGCCGGCATCGCCGTTCCCGTCGCCATCCTCGTGATCACAAAATACACGAATTTTCTTCTGGGCCTCGGGGGCCGCATTGTCCTCGGTGAGCGCCCGGCGGCCCTCAGGCTGATTGTCCCGCTTGGCATCTCCTTCTATACCTTTCAGATGATCGCCTACCTCATGGACGTCTACAGGGGACGGATTCCGGCGCTGACCAATCCGGCAAAATTCTTCCTTTACGTCTCGTTTTTCCCCACCATCACCCAGGGGCCGATCGCCCGGTACGAGCAGCTGGGAGAGCAGCTCATGGCCGGAAACGCGTACCGCTTCGAGAACGTGCGGGACGGCCTGATCCTGATTTTCTGGGGCCTGGCCAAGAAGCTGATCGTGGCGGAGCGGCTGGGCGTCTTCGTCGGAACCGTGTTCCGGGATTACGAGAGCTACGGGGGCGTCCTCTTTCTCATCACGGCGGCCGTCTATTCCGTGCAGATCTACGCGGATTTTTCGGGCTGCATGGATATTGCGGCGGGATCGGCCAGGGTGTTCGGGATTGAGATCGAGAAGAACTTCCTGCGGCCCTATTTTTCCGAATCCATCCCGGAATTCTGGCGGAGATGGCACGTCACTTTGGGGACCTGGTTTAAAGATTACATCTTTATTCCTGTGTCCATCTCAAAGCCGGTCATGAAGCTGGGCCGGAATATCAAAAAGAAAACGGGGGGAAAATACGGAAAGCAGGTGCCCACGGTGACCGCGCTCACCGTCGTCTGGCTTCTCACCGGCATCTGGCACGGCGCCGAGCTGAAATATATCGTCTGGGGCATGTTCCACGGGACCCTGATTATCCTCAGCACTCTGTTCGGGGGACATATCTCCGCCTGGACCGGAAAGGCCGGGATCCGTCCGGAGAAAACGGTCTGGAAGCTGTTCCGGATCGCCAGGACCTTTTTCCTCTGCTGCATCGGCCGCATTTTCTTCGTGGCGCGCGGCGTCCGGGCGGGTCTCGCCATCCTGGTTTCCGCCTTTGCGGGCCCGCATCTTGCGTATCTTAAGCCCTCCGTCATCGCGGGCCTTGGGATCAATAAGAAAAACTGGCTGGTCCTGGCCGTGTTCTGCGCGGTCTGGTTTGCCGTGAGCGTTCTTTCGGAGCGCGGAAGGGACGTCCTTTCCGATTTCTCCCGCCTGCCGCTTCTCCTGCGCTGGTGCCTGCTGTATCTGCTGGTCTTCGGCGTGCTGATCTTCGGCGTGTACGGGGCGGGGGTCAATGTGAGCGCCTTTATCTACGAGCAGTTCTGACCGGGAGTTAAAAGAGCGTCTGATAGTCAAAGGTGCGGTAGAGTTCTTCCTCCTCCTTCAGATAGGCCTCATAGTTATCCCCGGTCAGCCGGCCGGTCCCCTCGCGCATCATTTCAAGAATCCGCGTGTTGATCCAGTCTCCGAAGTGGCGCGGGTCCTTGTAGTTGTCGAGGTTCCCGGTGATGTCCGTCATGCAGCTGAAGGAATAGACCTCAAGGTTTTCGACGGGCAGCATTTCCTCGAGGACGACCCGCTCCGTTTCGATTCGTTTTTTACGCAGGAAAAAGCCAAATCTATTCCTGCGGGGGAGAGATACGATGAAAGCTCTGATCCTGAATTCCGGTATGGGCAGCCGCATGGGCGCGCTCACATCGGAGCATCCCAAGTGCATGACGGAGATATCCGGAAACGAGACGATCCTCAGCCGGCAGCTCCGGCAGATCTGCGACGCCGGAATCCGCGGGGCGGTGATCACCACCGGCCGCTTCGATTCGGTCCTTATGGATTACGTCCGCGGCCTCGGCCTGCCGCTTGAGATCACCTACGTGAAGAACCCGGTCTACGACCGGACGAATTATATCTACTCCATCTACTGCGCCAGGGAGTATCTCGACGACGATATCCTCCTCATGCACGGCGACCTGGTCTTCGAGGACACCGTCCTTGATCAGGTGATGGCCCGGGCGGACAGCTGCATGACCGTGAGCTCCGCCCTTCCCCTTCCGGAGAAGGACTTCAAGGCCGTGGTGCGGGACGGCAGAATCACCGCGGTGGGGATTGAATTCTTCCGGGAGGCCCTGGCGGCGCAGCCGCTCTACAGATTCCGGCGGGAGGACTGGCTCATCTGGCTGGACCGGATCACCGCCTACTGTGAGTCCGGGGAGGAGGAGAAGCGGAGGTGCTACGCCGAAAATGCCCTCAACGAGGTGACCGGGGCACTCTCTCTATTTCCCCTCGATGTCGGGGATCAGCTCTGCCGTGAGATCGACAACCCGGAGGATCTCGCCGCGGTGAAGGCAGCCCTTTCGGAGATCGAAAACCGCACGGTGTACATGTGCTTTTCGGCGGATATGATCCACGGCGGCCACATCGCCATCATGAAGAAGGCGCGGCGGCTGGGAAGGCTGATGATCGGCGTGCTGTCCGACGAGGCCGTGGCGGGATATAAGCGCTACCCGCTCGTGCCCGCGGAGGAGCGGAAGGTGATGTTTGAAAATGTGGCCGGCGTGTGGAAGGTCGTCGGCCAGGACACGCTCTCCTACCGCGGCAACCTGCTGAAATATAAGCCCGACTTCGTGGTGCACGGAGACGACTGGATGTCCGGCGTCCAGAAGCCGGTCCGGGACGAGACGATCGAGGTCCTTTCGTCCTACGGGGGAAAGCTGGTCGAATATCCCTATTCCTCCGATGAAAAGTACAGGGAGATCGAGAGGCGCGCCCGTCTGGAGCTGTCGCTTCCGGACGTGCGGCGGGCGAGGCTCCGGAGGGTGCTCTCCATGAAGGGGCTGGTGACGGCCCTCGAGGCGCACAGCGGGATCACCGGCCTCATCGTCGAGAAGACGGCGGTGAGTGAGGACGGCGGGACGCGGCAGTTCGACGCCATGTGGATCAGCTCCCTGTGCGACAGCACGTCCCGGGGCAAGCCCGATATCGAGCTCGTCGATCTGTCCAGCCGTTTCCGCACGGTGGATGAGATCTGCGAGGTGACCACGAAACCCATCATCTTCGACGGGGACACGGGCGGCCTGCCGGAGCACTTTGTCTATACCGTAAAGACTCTGGAGCGCATGGGCGTCTCCATGGTGATCATAGAGGACAAGACCGGCCTCAAGAAGAACAGCCTGTTCGGGACGGAAGTGGAACAGACGCAGGATGACACAGCGCATTTCTGTGAGAAGATCCGGGCGGGAAAATGCGCCCAGAAGACGCGCGACTTCATGATCTGCGCGAGGATCGAATCCCTGATTCTCGAGAAGGGCATGGAGGACGCGCTGGCCCGGGCCTTCGCCTACACGGAAGCCGGCGCCGACGCGGTCATGATTCACAGCAGGAAAGAGGATCCCTCCGAGATCTTCGAGTTTCTCGCGAAATTCCGTGCGGCGGATCCCGCAACGCCGGTCGTGCTGGTTCCCACCTCCTTCAACAGCGTGACGGAGGAGGAGTGGAAAGAGCGGGGAGCCAATATCATCATTTACGCAAATCAGCTGACGAGGACGGGCTTTCCGGCCATGCAGAGGGCGGCCAGGTCCATTCTCGAGCATCACCGCGCGAAGGAATGCGACGGGGAGTGCATGCCGATCAGGGAGATCATTACCCTGATCCCGGAGGAGGACGGCGGATTTTGAATAACATCATCATGTATATTGATCCCGGAACCGGGAGCATGCTGTTCTCCGTTCTCATCGGACTTGCGGCGGCGGGCGTCTTCTTTCTTCAGAAGGCCTGGATTAAGCTGAAGTTTTATCTGAGCGGGGGACGGGCCAAAGATACGGCCGGGGAGCGGTACGCCTATGTGATCTTCAGCGACCACAAGCGGTACTGGAATGTCTTCCGCCCGGTCTGCGACGAGTTCGAGAGGCGGAAGATCGAGTGCGAGTTCTGGACGGCCTCCCCGGACGACCCGGCCCTTGCGTGTGACTACACCTATGTGCATCCGAAATATATCGGATCGGACAATCAGGCCTTCGCGAAGCTCAATTTCATGAAGGCGGATATCTGTCTCGCGACGACGCCGCAGCTGGACGTCCTCCAGTGGAAGCGGTCGCGGAATACGAAGTACTACGTGCACTGCTACCACGCGGTGACGTCCAACACGACCTACCGGATGTTCGCGCTCGATTATTATGACGCGGTGCTGCTGAACGGCGCGTTTCAGGAGCACTTTATCCGCGTGCTGGAGGAGAAGCGGCACCTGCCGGCCAAGGAGGTGCGCGTGGTCGGCTCGACCTACATGGACGATCTGCGGGCGCGGATCGCGGAGGCGCGAAAGGACGCCCCGCGGCGGGACACAGCCATGAAGGAAGGGGACGCGGAAGCGGACACGACGGTTCTGCTCGCCCCCTCCTGGGGGGAGAGCAGCATTCTCTGCCGCTTCGGGGAGAAGATTCTGGACGCGCTTCTTGCCACCGGCTTCAGGATCATCGTGCGGCCCCATCCCCAGTCCTTCACGGCGGACCGGGCCGTGATGGAGCGCCTTACGGCGGCCTATCCGGACTCGGACCGCCTGAGGTGGGACCGGGAGGTGAGCAATTTCGGCGCCTTAAGCGCCGCGGACATCATGATCTCGGATTTCTCCGGAGTGGTCTTCGACTATGTGCTCGGGTTCGACCGGCCTATCCTCTACGCGGACACGTCCTTCGACGTCTCGCCCTACGACGCGGCCTGGATCGACGAGCCCTTCTGGAATCTGGCGCAGATGCCCCGGCTGGGGCGGCAGCTTAAGGAGGAGGAGTTCCCGCATCTGAAGGAGATCATCGGGGAGCTGATCCGCAGTGAGAGCGCGGCGGCGGAGCGGGAGGCCCTCCGGGACGAGGTGTGGCAGTACCCCGGGGAGGCCGCGGCGAGGACCGTGGACTATCTGGTCGAAAAGAGAGAAAAACTGTTAAGTTCGGATTAAGTATTTTCGGGCGGGCTCTTTAAGGGAGCCTGCCCGTGTGCTATAATGGTTATCAGATAGTTCCTGCGGGTAACCACAAAATGTCAGAATAAATTTTGGCGGGAACATGCTGAATCAGTTGTTTTATCTTCGTCAGGAAAAGGAGGCATCTGTATGTTTAATCGGATTCGAGCGGCAGCTGTGTCTTTCTTCTTTGCCGTATGTATGCTGCTGATCACCAGCTTCACCGTGAGCGCGGCGGAACCCATGGAATTTGAGTACACGGAATACACATTTGACGATGGAAACGAGGACGGTCAGGAGTGGTTTTTCGCGAATCAGACGATCAAAAGCGTGTCCGTCAGCAGCCCGTCTCTTCTGAAGGTCCGCACGGACGGGGGCCACATGATCGTGGAACCGCTGAAGACCGGCACGGCGACGGTCACCGCAAAGGGCGGGGACGGGTCGGCCGCCTCCATTAAGATCAAGGTGGACAGCAGCTTCTTCAGACGCCAGCTGACCGATGCCACGTCATTTTACGGCGAGGGCGCGCTCAGCTACGGGACGAGAAGGGTGCGGATCTTCTCGAAGCCGGGCGCGAAGGGAACCCTGACGGTCGGAAAGGACAGATATAAGGTGACGGTCAACTCAAACGGAAGGGCTTCCCTCCGGGTGAAGGGGATCTACAAGCTGAATAAGAAGATCAGGCTTACGCTTAAGTGGCGCGGACAGACCGTGACGCTTAAGGATAAGGTCTTCTCGAAGACGAGCGTCAACTGGATCAAGGCGTCGAAGAGGCGCTTCTCCTTCAACTGCTCCTTCCTCCATAAGGGGGATGTGATCCGGCTGGTGCACCGCGGCAGAACCTACACAAAAAAGATCAAAAAGAGCACGGATCATGTTACAATCAAAATGAAAACCAAAAAGAACGTCTCGAAAAAGGCGGCGTATCAGGTGACCATCCTCAACCGGTATAAGCAGGTGCTCTATCAGGAGAAGGGAAAGCTGGTCAGGTGGGAGCGCCCCTATGTGGAGGAAGAGGATTATGTCGCCGACGGGGATGAGGAATAAAATCCGGCTTGTTTCACTTTCCGCTGCTGCCGCGCCCGGTCTGCTGCTTTCCGGCACGAAAGTGAGGTCGACAGAGTCTCATCTGTTGTGAAAAATGTGCCGTTCATGTTATACTTCCAACCATAAACCGAGTTGCCGTCCGGGCTGCGGTTTATGGTTTTTTATTGATGGTTCCGACGAAGAGGAGAGGGGACTTCCGACGAGCCGCGTCCGGACCGGACGCCGCCTTCCCGGCGGGGCCCGGCAGTAAGAGGTAGATGATATGTGCGGAATAGTAGGTTACATCGGAAATGAGCAGGCGGCCCCCATCCTTCTCGAGGGTCTCTCCCGCCTGGAATACAGAGGATATGACTCCGCGGGTCTCGCGGTGCGGGACGGCAGCGGCCGGTTCGATATCGTGAAGGCCAAGGGCCGCCTGCGGGTTCTGGCCGACAAGACGGACAACGGGCGCGCGGTGCGGGGCTGCTGCGGCATCGGCCACACGAGATGGGCGACCCACGGGGAGCCGTCGGAGGTGAACGCGCACCCCCACATGAGCGACGACGAGAATGTCATCGGCGTGCACAACGGCATCATCGAGAACTACCAGGAGCTGAAGGACAAGCTCCTGCGCCACAATTACAGGTTCTACTCCGGCACCGACACGGAGGTGGCGGTCAAGCTGGTCGACTATTATTACAAGAAATACAAGATCGGGCCGGTCGACGCCATCGCGAAGACCATGGTCCGCGTCCGGGGCTCATACGCGCTGGCGCTCATGTTTAAGGATTATCCGGGGCAGATCTGGGTCGCCCGCAAGGACAGCCCGCTCATCATCGGATCGGAGAGCGGGGCGTCCTATATCGCCTCCGACGTGCCGGCCATCCTCAAGTACACGAACCACGTGTACTACATCGGGAACCACGAGATGGCCTGCCTCACGGAGGACGGGGTCACCTTCTACAACCTGGACGGGGATACCTTCGAAAAGGAGCTGACGGAGATCGAGTGGGACGCCGAGGCCGCCGAGAAGGGCGGGTTCGAGCATTTCATGATGAAGGAGATCCACGAGCAGCCCAGGGCGGTGAAGGACACGATCGGACATTATGTGAAGGATCAGCAGATCGACCTCTCCTCTACGGGTCTTACGGATGAGATCATCCGCGGCGTGAGACAGCTCCACATCGTGGCCTGCGGCTCCGCCTATCACGTCGGGGTCGCCGCCCAGTATATCTTCGAGGATCTCGCGCGGATCCCGGTCCGGGTCGAGCTCGCCTCAGAGTTCCGCTACAGGAATCCGATTCTGGACCCGGCCGACCTGGTCGTCGTGATCAGCCAGAGCGGCGAGACGGCGGACTCCCTGGCCGCGCTCCGCGAGGCCAAGGCCCTCGGCATAAGGACCCTGGCCGTCGTCAACGTGGTGGGAAGCTCCATCGCGCGGGAGGCGGATCACGTCTTCTACACCCTGGCCGGACCGGAGATCGCCGTCGCGACGACCAAGGCCTACAGCACGCAGCTCATCGCCTGCTACCTTCTCGCGATGCGGTTCGCGCTCGTCCGGTCCTGCGCGGGCGGGGGAGCGGACGCATTTTCCGAGGAAAAATATAAGGAAATGCTGGCCGAGCTGGTACAGCTCCCCGACAAGATCAGCCGGGTGCTGGAGGACAAGGAGCGCATCCAGTGGTTCGCCGCCAAATACGCCAACGCGCACGACGTCTTCATGATCGGCCGGGGCATCGACTACGCGAGCGCGCTTGAGGGAAGCCTCAAGATGAAGGAGATCAGCTACATCCACTCGGAGGCCTACGCGGCGGGAGAGCTGAAGCACGGCACGATCTCGCTCATCGAGGACGGCACGCTGGTGGTCGGCGTGCTGACGCAGAAGTCTCTCTTCGAAAAGACCATCAGCAACCTGGTCGAGTGCGGGAGCCGGGGCGCCTATCTCATGGGCCTTACGACCTACGGGAACTACAGCGTCGAGGACACGGCGGACTTCACGGTGTATATTCCGAAGACGGATGAGCACTTCGCGACGTCGCTTGCGGTGATTCCGCTTCAGCTGCTGGGCTATTACGTGAGCGTTGCCCGGGGACTTGACGTGGATAAGCCGAGAAACCTTGCCAAATCGGTGACGGTGGAGTAAAGTGGGTTTCGCGCCGGGGGCACAGGGCGCGAAAGCTGCCTCCGGCCGCCAGAGGGACGGGAATCCCGGGCGGCCGGGAGATCAAAAACGGGGAAACATCAGTACAGATAAAAAAGGGGGAAAATGTATGGCTAAGTATGAGTATGGAAAAGTTCCCGTAAGGAGAAAGAAGAAGCGCACCGGACTTAAGATCGCGCTTGTGCTGCTTCTTCTGCTCGCGGTCGTCGTCGCGGCGGTCGGCGTCCTCTTCTCGAGGTACTACGGCCTGTCCAACTACATCAGCGACAGCGATCTTCTGAAGGAGCTGGGCGTGGAGGAAGAGGGGGCCGTGGATGACTCCGACCTCAATCTTCCGGACAACAAGGACGTCTACAACCTGCTTCTTGTCGGTGTGGACAGAAGGGACGCGTCCTGGTCGGGCAACTCGGACTCCATGATCCTGATGTCCGTGAATAAGAAGCAGAAGACGGTGCACATGATTTCCTTCATGCGCGATCTCTACGCGGACATCGAGGGATACGGGGTGAGAAAGCTGAACGCGGCCTGCGCGATCGGCGGCTGCCCCCTGCTCGTCCGGACGATCGAGTCCAACTACCGGGTCAACATCGACAACTATGCGGCGGTCGATTTTAATTCCATGATTCAGATCGTGGACATGATCGGCGGCGTGACGCTCGACGTCTCCGACGCGGAGATCGAGGTCGCGAACGGATATATCACGGATATGGCGGCCTCCATGGGCGTCGATCCCGGGCCGCATCTCTTCACGTCCTCGGGGACCGTGGAGTGCGACGGCTTCCAGGCGGTCGGCTACTCCAGAGTCCGCTACGTCGGAAACTCAGATTACGAGCGCACGGAGCGGCAGAGAACCGTGATGACCAGGATCTTCGATAAGGTGAGATCCATGAACCTGATCGAGATGAACAACTTTATCACGGCGGTTCTGCCTCTCGTCTCGCACAATATCGACAGCGGCACTATGCTGACGCTGGTCCCGCAGCTCCCGTCGATGATGGCCTGGCCCATGGAACAGGACCGCCTGCCCTACGACGGGCTGTACACGGTGGACAGCGAGATTCTGTATCCGGACATGGAGCAGACGGTCGCCCGTCTGCAGCAGACAATCTACGGATAAAGAGGCGGAAGGCGCGGATCTGACCGGATATGTATTAGCACTCAGCATAGCTGAGTGCTAAATTTTTTATAAAATTTTGCCGCTTCCCCTTGAACTTTCACATTTTGGAGATATACTTTCCTCTAAAGCAATATCAGAACTCCAAGGAGGCAGTATGCAGAATCTGAAATCACCGGATAAAAAACCGATCTATATTTATATTATCGGTGTGATCATCGCGATGTTCGTGATCAATTCGGTCATTCTCCCGGCGCTCATGCGGCGGAATATCAAGGACGTCGACTACAGCACCTTCCTCAATATGGTGGAGAGCGGCCAGGTCGGCAAGGTCCAGCTGGAGGATGACTATATCACCTTTACGGACAAGACAGGCACGGAGAGCGGCGCGGCGGAGAGCGGCGCGTCCGGGACCGAATCGGGCGCCGGTCTGCCGGATATCGGTACGCCGGGCAGCGGCACCGCGGCGTCCGGCAGGCCCAATTACTACCGGACGGCTACCTTCAATGACCCCCAGCTCGTGGAGCGCCTCGAGAAGGCCGACTGCGAGTTCGGCCGCGTGGTGACGCAGCAGAACCCGCTGATGTCAGCCCTGGTCGGCTTCATTTTGCCCCTCGTACTTTTCTACGCGATCGGCATGTGGCTCTCCCGCCGGCTGATGGCCAATATGGGCGAGGGCTTCGGCGCCGGCAATCCCATGATGTCCTTCGGGAAGAGCGGGGCCAAGAAGTACGTCCCCTCCACGACGTCCATCAAGTTTCAGGACGTCGCGGGCGAGGAGGAGGCGAAGCAGCTCCTGCAGGAGCTCGTCTATTACCTCCATGACCCGAAGAAGTACGCCGATATCGGGGCCTCCTGCCCCAAGGGCGCCCTTCTCGTCGGCCCTCCCGGCACCGGAAAAACCCTTCTCGCCAAGGCGGTCGCGGGAGAGGCGGGCGTGCCCTTCTTCTCGATCGCGGGCTCGGAATTCGTGGAAATGTTCGTCGGCATGGGCGCATCCAAGGTGCGCGACCTGTTCGACCAGGCGGAGAAGCACGCGCCCTGCATCGTCTTCATCGACGAGATTGATACCATCGGAAAGCGCCGGGACAGCGGCATGATCTCCACCAACGACGAGCGCGAGCAGACCTTAAACCAGCTCCTCACGGAGATGGACGGCTTCGACGGCTCGAAGGGCGTCATCATCCTGGCCGCCACCAACCGGCCCGACGTGCTGGATCCCGCCCTGCTCCGGCCGGGCAGATTTGACAGGAGAATTCCGGTGGAGCTGCCGGACCTCCAGGGACGAATCGATATCCTGAAGGTTCACGCCTCGTCACCTGCAGCAGTAACGAT
>CAYLHR010000014.1:0-22669 GCA_964383335.1 uncultured Lachnospiraceae bacterium | reverse complement strand
CCTCCTTCCATCAGATCGAGGGCCTTGTGATCGACAAGGGCTTCACCATGGCTGATCTTAAGGGGACGCTCGGCGTCTTCGCCAAGGAACTGTTCGGCGAGGAGACGAAGACCAAGTTCAGGCCGCATCATTTCCCGTTTACGGAACCCTCCGCCGAGGTCGACGTATCGTGCTTCAAGTGCGGCGGAAAGGGGTGCCGCTTCTGCAAGGGCTCCGGCTGGATCGAGATTCTGGGCTGCGGCATGGTTCATCCCCACGTGCTTGAGATGTGCGGGTTGGATCCTGAGGAGTACGGCGGCTTCGCCTTCGGCGTCGGCCTCGAGAGAATCGCGCTGCTGAAGTATGAGATTGACGACATGCGTCTCCTCTATGAGAATGACGTGAGATTCCTCAACCAGTTCTAAGCGGGAAGCCCGGCGGATGTGCATGTCCGCCTTACCTATTTTTGTCAGAAAGCGGAGAGACCTTTATTATGAATACATCACTTTCATGGATCAGACAGTATGTTCCGGACCTCGACGTCACCGCGGAGGAATACGCGGACGCCATGACGCTGTCCGGCACCAAGGTGGAGGGCTTTGAGAAGCTCGATGAGTACCTGGACCGGATCGTGGTCGGTCAGGTGCTGACCTGCGAAGCCCATCCGGATTCCGATCATCTGCACGTCTGCACGGTCGATGTGGGCGGGGAGCGTCCGCTCCAGATCGTATGCGGCGCGCCCAATGTCGCCGCCGGTCAGAAGGTGCCGGTGGTCCTCGTCGGGGGCAGCGTTGCCGGCACGCACAGCGGCGGCTCGGCCGAGGGCGGCATTCAGATTAAAAAAGGCAAGCTGCGCGGGATTGAGTCCGAGGGCATGATCTGCTCGATCGACGAGCTGGGCAGCACGAGCGAGTTTTATCCCGAGGCTCCCTCGGACGGGATCTATGTGTTCCCGGAGGACACGGAGATCGGAGCGGACGCGGTAGAGCTGCTGGGCCTTCACGACACGGTGTTCGAGTACGAGATTACCTCCAACCGGGTGGACTGCTACAGCGTGATCGGCATCGCCCGCGAGGCGGCGGCGACCTTCCGCAGGGAGTTCCGTCCGCCGGTCATTAAGGAGACGGGCAACAGCGAGAAGGCCTCTGATTATATCGAGGTCGAGGTGAGGGAGCCGGAGCTCTGCCCGCGCTTCACGGCCCGCGTGGTGAAAAATGTCAAGATCGGGCCGTCCCCGAAGTGGATGCAGAGATGTCTGGCTTCAAACGGGATCCGTCCGATCAACAACATCGTCGATATCACAAATTACATCATGGAGGAGTACGGCCAGCCTATGCACTCCTATGATTATGACACGATCGCCGGCCATAAGATCATCGTCCGCTGCGCGGAGAACGGGGAGAAGTTCACGACGCTGGACGGACAGGAGCGCACGCTGGACGACCGCATGCTCATGATCTGCGACGCGGAGAAGCCGGTGGGCATCGCCGGCATCATGGGCGGTGAGAATTCCATGATCACGGATGACGTGAAGACAGTCCTCTTCGAGGCGGCCAATTTTAACGGGACCAATATCCGTCTCACGTCCAAGCGGCTCGGCCACCAGACCGATTCCTCGCAGAAGTTCGACAAGGGGCTGGATCCGAATTCGGCGATCGAGGCCGTAAACCGCGCCTGCCAGCTCATGGAGGAGTTCGGAGCCGGCGAGGTCGTCGGAGGAGTGGTTGACATTTATCCGGTGAAGAGAGAGCCGGTCGAGATTCCCTTTGAGCCGGAGAAGATCAACGCAATTCTCGGGACGGATTTCACGGAAGAGCAGATGATCGGCTATTTCCGGCTCGCGGAGCTGGACTACGACGCGGAACGCCGCGTGGTGATTGCGCCGACCTTCCGCCAGGATCTCTTCCGCACCTGCGATCTCGCCGAGGAGGTGGCCCGCTTCTACGGCTACAACGAGATCCCGACCCCGCTTCCCACGGGCGGCGGCACGGCGGGCGGCCTGACCTTCGATATGCGGATCCAGGCGATTGCGCGGGATATCGCGGAGGACTGCGGCTTCTCGCAGGGCTACTGCTACAGCTTCGAATCGCCCAAGGTGTTCGATAAGCTGAAGTTTCCGGAGGACGCGCCGGAGAGACAGGTGATCGAGATCAGGAACCCGCTCGGTCCCGACTACTCGATCATGCGGACGACGTCTCTTAACGGCATCCTGACGTCTCTTTCGACCAACTACAACAGAAGAAACAAGAATGTGCGCCTCTACGAGCTCGGAAATGTCTACCTCGCCAAGGCCCTGCCTCTCACGGAGCTCCCGGATGAGCGGATGAAGCTTACGCTTGGCATGTTCGGCGAGGGAGATTTCTTCGACATGAAGGGCGTCGTCGAGCTGTTCTTCGAAAAGCTCGGCATGAGCAGAAGACCGGAGTACAGGGCGGACAGCTTAAGGCCATATTTCCATCCGGGACGCCAGGCGGCCGTCTTCTATGACGGAACATGCGTCGGCGAGATCGGCGAGATCCATCCGGATGTCATGAAGAACTACGGACTCGGCGAGAGAACCTATGTCGCGGTCGTGGACCTGCCGGCTGTGCTGCCGTTTGCCACATTTGACAGAAAATATACCGGTATCGCGAAGTACCCGGCGGTGAACCGCGACCTCAGCATGATCGTGCCGAAGACGGTGACGAACGCGCAGATCGAGGCGGTCATCGAGCAGCGGGGCGGAAAGATTCTCGAGGACTGCTCGCTCTTCGACATCTACGAGGGCGCGCCGATTCTTCCGGGCTTTAAGTCCATGGCCTATTCGCTCCGCTTCCGCGGAAGCGACCGGACGCTCGAGGACGCCGAGGTCCAGTCGGCGATGAAGAAGATCCTGAACGGCCTCGACGGGCTGGGGATCGAGCTCAGGAAGTAAGCGGAACGCGAAGGCCGCGCTCTGTGCGCAGTCTCCGGAAAGTTCCGGGGACCTGAAAGAATGAATATGAACGTGCTGCCTGGCGGACCGCCAGGCAGTACTGCTGTATCGATATGAAGAACAGGCGGCGGAGCGGGACATCAGGTACCGCTTCGCGGAGGAGACGGTGATGAAGACATCTGACTTTTACTATGACCTGCCGGAGGAGCTGATTGCGCAGGATCCCTTAAAGGACCGCTCGGCGTCGCGCCTTCTGCATCTTGACCGGAGGACGGGCGCGGTGACGCACGACTCCTTTAAGAATATTGTGTCGTATCTGCGCGCGGGGGATACGCTCGTCATCAACGACACGAAGGTGATTCCGGCGCGCCTCCTCGGCGCGAAGAAGGAGACGGGGGGCGCGGTGGAGGTCCTGCTTTTAAGAAGGCTCTCCGACACGGACTGGGAGACCCTGGTCCGCCCCGGAAAGAAAATGCGGCCGGGCGCGCGGGCTGTGTTCGGGGAGATGGCGGAGGACGGCTCATATCCCCTCGAGGCGGAGGTCCTGGAGGTCCTGGATGACGGGAACCGCAGAGTCCGCTTCTTCTTCAAAGGGATCTTCGAGGAGGTGCTGGACGCCCTGGGGGAGATGCCCCTTCCGCCCTACATTCATCACAGGCTTGAGGACAGAGACCGCTACAACACGGTCTACGCGGTGCACGACGGGAGCGCGGCGGCGCCCACGGCGGGGCTGCATTTTACGGAGGAGCTGCTGAAGGAGGCGGTAGACGCGGGCGTCCGGATTGCCCGCGTGACGCTTCACGTGGGGCTCGGGACATTCCGTCCGGTCAAGGTCGACGACGTGACGAAGCACCACATGCACACGGAGAGGTACGTCGTGACGGAGGAGGCCGCGGAGCTCATCAACCGCACGAAGGCGGAGGGCGGACGCGTGATCTGCGTCGGGACCACGTCGACGAGAACGGTTGAGTCGGCGGCGGACGAGGAGGGAGTCGTTCACGCCGGATCGGGGGACACGGACATTTTCATCTACCCCGGCTACCGCTTTAAGGTGATGGAGGGACTCATCACGAATTTCCATCTGCCGGAGTCCACGCTGATTATGCTGGTGTCGGCCTTCGCCGGGAAGGAGCAGGTGCTGGCAGCCTACGAGGAGGCCGTGCGGGAGAGATACAGGTTCTTCTCGTTCGGGGATGCGATGATGATAGAATAAGCAGGGAATCTCTGTTTACATCCATAAAAATATAATGCATAATCAATATGTACAGTGAGGACCAAAATTAAGATTTTCCTACAGTCTGAAGGGCGGGATTTTTTATGAAAACGGATCATTCACTTCCAAAAAATACGTCCGCACTCTGTGCATGGGCATTTGCGATCGGCACCAGTGTCGGCTGGGGCTCACTTGTCGTCACGGCAAGCACGTATCTCGCTGAAGCCGGACCGCTGGGGACGGTCATCGGACTGCTTCTCGGGTCCGCCGTCATGTTCCTCATCTGCAGGAATTATGCCTATATGATGAAGAATTATCCGGAGGCGGGCGGCGCGTATACTTATGCGCGGGAAGTGTTCGGACCGGATCAGGGCTTCCTGATTTCCTGGTTTGTGCTCATGACCTATTTTGCCATGCTCTGGGCAAACGCAACCTCACTGCCGCTTTTCGGACGTATTTTCCTCGGCGGACTTTTCAGCCGGGGGAAAATGTACACGCTTTTCAATTATGATGTGTATATCGGAGAGGCGCTTTTGACGATGGCTGCCATCGTTCTGATCGGCATCCTCTGTATGAAGAGTGTAAAGTGGACGAACAGGATCATGACCGGGCTCGCGCTGCTCTTTTCAGCCGGGATAGTGATCACTTTCTTTGCCGGCATTTTCGGCGGAGGTTCCGCGAATATGAGCCCGGCGTTTGTTTCGGATACTTCCGCGATCCGCCAGATTGCGGGAATCGCGGTTATTTCTCCGTGGGCTTTTATCGGCTTCGAGAGTATCTCGAACCGGACTGAAGAATTCTCCTTTGACCACCTTAAGATACACAGCATACTGATTATTGCCGTTGTATCGACGGCGGCGCTTTATATTCTGATTACTCTGCTCTCCGTGACAGCTTATCCTCCGCAGTTTTCGAACTGGCTGGAATACATCCGGAATCTGGACTCTCTCAGCGGTCTGGAGGCGCTTCCGGCTTTCTACGCAGCCAGCCGTTATCTCGGATCCCCCGGTGTCGGGCTTCTTATGCTGTCGCTTCTCGCTCTCGTCATCACGAGTCTCATAGGGAATATGTCGGCGCTTAGCCGGATGTTCTACACTCTCGGCAGGGACGGAATCCTGCCGAAGCAGTTCGGAGAACTGAATGAGAAGGGGATTCCTTCAAAAGCCGTCCTTCTGGTCGTCTCGATCTCGATGATTATCCCCTTTATCGGGCGTACGGCGATCGGCTGGATTGTCGACGTGACGACGATCGGCGCGGTGCTGATTTACGGCTTTGTTTCCGCCTGTACGGTCGCGATGGCAAAGCGCATGGAAGACCGCCTCGAAATGTGGACCGGAAGGATCGGTCTCGTGCTTATGATTGCGCTCGGCGTCTACTTCCTGCTGCCGAACCTGATCACAAGAGGTACACTCGCGACGGAAACCTACTTCATCTTTATTATCTGGGCGGTGCTCGGCTTTATCTTTTTCCGTATCATCCTGCAGCGTGACAGGAGAGGCCGCTTCGGCCGCTCCGTCAGCGTATGGATCGCGCTTCTCGCGCTGGTTCTTTTTGTTTCCCTGATCTGGATGCGCCAGTCGATGCTGACGGGTTACAGTGATACACTGGATTCCGTGCGCGATCATTTTGAACAGAATGCCGGAGAGACAGAGGGGATTTCTGAGGACGAAGAGTATGTCCTGGACATCATGGGACAGCTTGATGATACCAATACCCGGACCATGGTGATGGCGGTAAGCATGTTCGGATTTGCCCTCATCATCATGTTGACGAACCACATTTATCTCAATAAGCGCTCGAAGGAAAGTGAGATGCTCGCGAACCGCGATCCGATGACGGGCGTCAGATCAAAACACGCCTGGCTCGTCCGGGAGAAGGAACTGGACGGCATGATTTATGACAGAGAAGTGACGGAATTTGCCGTCGTTGTCTGTGACGTGAACGGCCTTAAGAAGATCAACGACACGCTCGGCCACAAGGCCGGCGATGAGTATATCAAGAAGGCCTGCACGATGATCTGCGACATTTTCCAGCATTCGCCGGTCTTCCGGATCGGAGGGGATGAATTCGCGGTGATCATGACCGGGCGGGACTATCATATCCGCCGGGATCTTATGGAAATCCTGCATGACCGCTCCGTAGATCATATCGGCAGCGATGAAGCAGTGGTGTCGGGCGGTCTTGCGGACTTCAATCCGGAGAATGACCACAACCTGCATGACGTCTTCCAGCGCGCGGATGAAGCGATGTATGCCGAGAAAAAGAAGCTGAAGAGTCTCGGCGCCGTGACGCGTGACGATGAGTCGGACGCTGAGGAAGCTGCGAAGGATACGGCTCTTCAGGATCCGCTGTCTGTGCTCGCGGAGGAGAACCGTATCATTCACATCCGGCGTCATATCCTGATCGTGGAGGACGAATATGTCAATCGGACGTTGCTCGGAAATATGCTCGAGGATGATTATAATGTGCTTTATGCCGAGGACGGCGGGGAAGCGCTGGAAATGATACGTGAGCATAAGGATGAGCTCGCACTCATTCTTCTCGACCTGGTGATGCCGCAGATGGACGGACGGGAAGTTCTGAGAGCGATGAACGGGGACGAGGATTTAAGAGGAATTCCCGTTGTCGTGCTGACCGCTGATCAGGAGGCGGAGCTGGATTGCCTGAAGCTCGGTGCCGTCGATTTTATTCCGAAGCCCTATCCGATGTGGGAAATTGTACGCGCCAGAGTGGACAAGTGCATCGAGCTTTCCGAAAATCGCGGTATTATCCAGTCAACGGAACGCGACGGGCTGACGAGGCTGTTCAATATCGATTATTTCTACCGTTATGTCAATATGTTTGACCAGCATTATCCCGCGGCGCCGATGGATGCGATCGTGCTTGACGTTAATCATTTCCATATGATTAACGAGCGTTACGGCAAGAGCTACGGCGACACCATCCTCAGGAGAATCGGTGAACAGGTGCGGATCGCGTCCCGCGGTCTCGGCGGCGTCGGCTGCCACAAGAGCGCGGATACCTTCCTGATATACTGTCCGCACCGGGAGAACTACGAGGACATCCTCAATGAGATTACATCCGGAATCGCCGTGAACCGCGAGGACTCGGCAAGGGTGCGGATCCGCATGGGTGTCTGCGGCAACGTGGATAAGGGCCTCGATATCGAGCGCAGGTTTGACCGGGCGAAGACTGCGGCTGATTCCGTAAAAAGCAACTATAACAGCCCGATCGGCATCTATGATGACGAGATGGGCAGGACTGCCGTATACAATGCGCAGCTTCTGGAGGATTTCCCGGTTTCGATCCGGGAACGTCACTTTACCGTGTTCTTCCAGCCGAAGTTTGATATCCGGCCGGAGAAGCCGATGCTCGCGAGCGCGGAGGCACTGGTTCGCTGGAATCACCCCGATCTGGGCATGATCAGTCCGGGCGTATTTATCCCGCTTCTCGAGGACAACGGCCTGATTTTTGAGCTGGACCGCTATGTATGGGAAGAGGCGGCGGCCAGGATCCGGGACTGGAAGGACAGATTCGGCTTTTCGGTGCCGATTTCGGTCAATGTGTCACGGGTTGATATGCTGATGCCGAACCTCAAGAGCGTATTCCGCGAGATTCTGGACAAGTACAGGATTTCGGCGGATGACATCGTACTGGAACTCACTGAATCTGCCTATACCGGAGACGCGGAGCAGGTGATCTCAACCGCGCGCGAGCTCCGCGGCATGGGGATGGGCTTTCGCATCGAAATGGATGACTTCGGCACCGGATATTCATCTCTCGGTGTGCTGACCAACCTTCCGATCGACGCGCTGAAACTTGATATGACCTTTATCCGCAGCGCGTTCGGTGAGACGAGGGACGTGCGCATGATCGAGCTCATCATCGATATCGCAGACTATCTGCATGTGCCGGTGGTGGCGGAAGGAGTGGAGACAGAAGAGCAGTATCTTGTGCTGAAGTCGATGGGCTGCGATATCGTACAGGGCTATTATTTCTCAAAGCCTCTGCCTGATACGGAATTCGAGCGCTTCCTTCTTGAGCGGAAAGACCAGAGCGTCGGGATGATACCGGAGATCCGGAAGTCCTTTATGAGCATTTCAAAGGCGCTCACGAGTGACTTCGAGAGCATATTCTACGTGGATACGGTGACGGATTACTATCTGGAATTCTACACCGGGAAAGACGGTGAGCTGGAGATCCGCCCGGGCGGAGAGAACTTCTTTGCGGACGCTGAGGAAAAGCTGATTGCCGGTGCGGCGGATCCGGATGCCGACAGGCTGAGGCAGGCAATTGAAAAAGAACATCTGCCCAAGTGGACAGCCGGAGATAATCCGGAGAAGATTATTTTCCGGAAGAAAACGGGCCGGGGCGAGAGAACCTACAGTCTTCAGGCCATACGCACGAGGTCAAGCGACGATCACCATGTCGTTATCGGTGTGAAAAGAGAAACGGGCATTTGACGGCATGTTTGCTTCAATTGACACGGCGGAGAGGGACATTGTATCTTTTTAGTGGTGCATATTACAAATTATCTGTCAGGGATAGATTATGGTAGTTGGATTTGTGGGACTGGGGCTCATCGGGGGCTCCATTGCGAAGACGGTGCGGCGCGTCCACCCGGACGCGAGAATTGTTGCGTATAACAGGACCAACGCGGTGCTGTCGCAGGCGGTGCGCGACGGGGTGGTCGACGAGGCGTGCTGGGAGATATCCGGCGCATTTTCCAGATGTGATTATATCTTTCTGTGCGTGCCGGTCGTGACGATGAAGGAGTTCCTCGGGGAGCTGAAGCCTCTGATCAAGGAAGACGCGATTCTCACGGATGTCGGGTCGACGAAGAGCGATATTCATGAGGAGGTCGAGGCGCTCGGTCTGTCGGAGCACTTCATAGGCGGGCATCCCATGGCGGGCTCCGAGAAGACGGGATATGAGAACGCGACGGACCGCATGATTGAAAATGCCTGGTATATGCTGACGCCGGGTGACGGCGTCCCGATCGCCAGGGTGGGGGAATTCTCGGAGTTCATCAGCTCTCTTGGCGCCCTGCCCTATGTCGTCTCCGCGGACGAGCACGACTATGTGACGGCAGCGGTCAGCCATGTGCCTCACGTCATCTCCGCGTCCCTCGTCAATATGGTGCACATGCTGGACGGGGAGAAGGAGACGATGAAGACGATCGCCGCGGGCGGCTTTAAGGACATCACGCGGATTTCCTCGTCCTCCCCGCAGATGTGGCAGGAGATCTGTCTGGCGAACAGCGATAATATCTGCACCGTGCTCGAGAGCTACATCCGCAAGCTCACGGACTTCCGCTTTGCGATCCGGAACGGAGACGCGGATAAGCTGCTTCAGTATTTTTCGGAGTGCAGGGATTACCGCGACAGCTTCGCAGACATCTCCGCCGGGCCGATCAAGAGGCAGTACCGGCTGTATCTCGATCTGACGGATGAGGCGGGCGCCATCGCGGAGATCGCCATCGTGCTCGCGAACGCGAAGATCTCGATCAAGAATATCGGGATTGTGCATAACCGGGAGTTCGAGCAGGGGGTCCTGGGGATCGAGTTCTACGACGAGGAGGCGCAGAAGGCCGCGTCGGAGGTGCTGAAGTCCCGGGAGTATAAGGTGTATGAGTGATTTGCGGGGGATGCTTTGTGAATCAACATAACGAACGAATAGCAGGTATGTTGACGGGACGAATCAAGGTCCAGGACTGCATTGTGGAGTAAAAAGCTGTCCGGACGAAGAACAATCAAGGCCCGGACTGCGTTTGAGGTCTAAAGGCAGCCTGAGGGAAGAGAATTCTTCAGACAGACTGCAGACCGACGCAGATTTATTAAGGTATCATCATGAAAGTAATACAGAAAGCATCAAGTCTCCGCGGCACCGTCACAGTTCCCGGAGACAAGTCCGTCTCACACCGCAGTGTGATGATCGGAGCGATCGCGGAGGGAGATACGGTTGTCCGGGGATTCCTGAAGAGCGCGGACTGCCTGGCGACGATCGACTGTTTCAGAAGAATGGGCATTGAGATTGAGGAGACGGGGGGAGAGGATCCGCTTCTTATCATTCACGGACGGGGCCTTCGGGGGCTTCAGGGGTCGGACGAAATCACCTCTCTTTATGCCGCGAACAGCGGGACGACGGTTCGTCTTATGAGCGGCATTCTGGCGGGACAGGGATTTGTAAGCAGAATTACGGGAGACGCGTCTCTTAGCAGGAGACCGATGAGACGAATTCTTGAGCCGCTCGGAAGGATGGGAATCAACGCCGTGTCCGAGGACGGAAGCGGACGGCTTCCGATCCGGATCGAGGGCGGGAGCCCCGGCGGCATCTGCTATGAGCAGCCGGTTGCGTCGGCGCAGGTGAAGTCCTGCGTGCTGCTCGCCGGACTTTACGCAGACTCGCCGTGTACGGTGATCGAGCCGGCTCTTTCGAGAAATCACACGGAGCTGATGCTGGAAGCCTTCGGAGGCCGGCTGGACACGGAGCTTCTTGCTGACGGAAGGGCGAAGGTGACTGTTTTTCCGGGCGCGGAGCTTTCGGGAAGGGAGATCGCGGTGCCGGGGGATATCTCATCAGCGGCGTATTTTCTTGCGGCGGGGCTCATCGTTCCGGATTCGGAGGTGACGCTTCGGGGCGTAGGCATCAATGAGACGCGGGACGGTATCCTGAGAGTCATCCGCGCGATGGACGGAGAAATCGAGATCTCAGGGAGAAGGATGGAGGGACAGGAGCCCGCCGCGGATCTCACTGTCCGCTCTTCGAGACTGCACGGGACGGAGATCGGCGGCGCGATAATTCCGACGCTCATCGATGAGATTCCGGTGATCGCCGTTATGGCGGCCTGCGCCGAGGGGGATACCGTGATCCGGGATGCAGGGGAGCTGAAGGTGAAGGAGACGGACCGCCTGGCCGAGATCGTGAAGGATCTCCGTCTCATGGGAATTTCGGCCGAGGAGGCACCGGACGGCATGGTCATTCACGGCGGCAGGCTCCGGAGCGCGGTCATCGATCCCGCGGGCGATCACCGGATGGCCATGGCATCTGCCGTCGCGGGGCTTGCGGCGGAGGGGGGCGTCTCCATTTCCGATGAAGAGTGCGTGAATATCTCGTATCCCGGCTTCTTCCGTGACCTGCAGGGTCTGATCCGGGACTGACCGGCCGGACTGAAAGCCTGTCCGGATGAGCCGTGCGGAATGGTCTGTCTCCTGTCCGGATGGGCCGTGCGGAATGGTCTGTCTCCTGTCCGGATGGGCCGTGCGGAAGGGCCTGCCTCATGTCCGCAATATGAAACCGGCCGGCCTTTTGGTCAGGTCATACAAAAGACGCTTGAATCTCACCTCCCTTTTTTATATAATGTTACTATGCGCAGTTTGGCAGGGACTTTTCTCTTCGGGGTATTTTTCGACAAAAATGAGGAAAAGTCCGTGCGGCTGAAATAACAGGTTCGGGAGGTTTATATGAACGTCTACAGCACAGACAAAATTCGCAACGTTGTGATCCTTGGACACGGCGGAGCCGGGAAGACGACCCTCACAGAGGCGATGGCTTATCTCGCCGGCGTTTCAAGCCGCATGGGAACCGTCACGGACGGGAACACCATCAGCGATTATGATAAAGAGGAGATTAAGAGAAAGTTCTCCATTTCCACATCGGTCGTTCCGGTCGAGTGGAATAAGACGAAGATCAATATTCTTGACACGCCCGGCTACTTCGATTTCGTCGGCGAGGTCGAGGAGGCGGTCGGTGTCGCGGACGCGGCCGTGATCGTGATTTCAGGCAAGGACGGCGTCCAGGTCGGAACGGAGAAGGCCTGGGATCTGTGCGAGAGCCGCAACCTTCCCCGCATGATTTTCGTGACGGAGATGGACAACAATGATGTCAGCTACCGGGAAGTCGTCGAGAAGCTTCAGGAGCTGTTCGGCAAGAAGGTCGCGCCGATCCATATGCCGATCCGTGAGGACGGAAAGTTTGTCGGCTATGTCAACGTTGTAAAGCGCGCCGGAAGAAAGTATGTCGGCAGGGACGGAAGGGAAGAGTGCCCGGTTCCGGATTATCTGGAAGAGTATCTCGAGACCTATCACGAGGGTCTGATGGAGTCCGTCGCCGAGACCAGCGAGGAGTTCATGGAGAGATATTTCGGCGGAGACGAGTTCTCGGTCGACGAGGTGGCCGCGGCCCTGGCCGCCAATGTGGCGGACTGCTCGATCGTCCCGGTCTCCATGGGATCTCCGGTCAACGCGCAGGGCGTGAGAAATCTGCTCGATGACATCGTGGGCTATTTCCCGAAGCCGTCGGACCGCGCCTGCAAGGGCATCAACTCCAAGACCAACGAGGTCTTCGACGCGGATTACGATTTCCAGAAGGCCAAGAGCGCCTATGTGTTCAAGACCATCGCGGATCCGTTCATCGGAAAATACAGCCTGATCAAGGTCTGCTCCGGAACGCTCAAGTCCGACGATACACTTTACAATGTGGAGAAGGGCTCCGACGAGAGACTCGGAAAGCTCTATGTCATGCGGGGCAACAAGCCGCAGGAAGTCACGGAGCTCTTCGCGGGCGATATCGGTGCTCTCGCCAAGCTCGGCGATGTGTCGACCGGTGACACGCTCTCGACAAAGGCGACTCCGGTGGTCTTCCCGAAGGCCATCCTCTCCAAGCCGTACACGATTGAGAGATACCGCGCCGCCAAGAAGGGCGACGAGGACAAGGTCGCCCAGGCTCTCGCCAAGCTGGCCGCCGAGGATCTCACATTCAAGACCGTCGTCGACGCCGCCAACCATCAGTCCCTGATCTACGGCATCGGCGATCAGCAGATCGACATTATCAAGAGCAAGCTGAAGGAGCGCTACAAGGTCGAGATCGAGCTCTCCGAGCCCAAGGTCGCCTTCCGCGAGACCATCAGAAAGAAGTCCGATGTCCAGGGCAAGCACAAGAAGCAGTCCGGCGGACACGGTCAGTACGGCGACGTCCGTATGCGCTTCGAGCCGAGCGGCAATCTCGAGGAGCCCTATGAGTTCGCGATCGAGGTCGTCGGCGGAGCGGTTCCCAAGAACTACTATCCGGCGGTTGAGAAGGGTCTCGCCGAGTGCGTCCAGGCCGGACCGCTTGCGGCTTATCCGGTCGTCGGTGTGAAGGCGACGCTCTATGACGGCTCCTATCATCCGGTCGACTCCTCCGAGCAGGCCTTCAAGACGGCGACGCATCTCGCCTTCAAGGACGGCTTCATGAAGGCGGATCCGATCCTCCTTGAGCCCATCATCAATCTGAAGGTCAAGGTCAAGGATCAGTTCACGGGCGACGTCATGGGCGATCTCAACAAGAGACGCGGCCGCGTGCTCGGCATGAATCCGGCCGGCAAGGGTCTCACGGTCGTCGAGGCGGACGTCCCGCAGACCGAGATCTACGGCTACGGCACGGTTCTCCGCTCCATGACGGGCGGCTCCGGCGAGTTCTCCTTCGAGTTCGCGCGCTACGAGCAGGCTCCGGCGGATGTCCAGGCCAAGCAGGTCGCGCTCCGCGCTGACGAGGTCGGCAAGGACGAGGAGTAATTCGGCACAGGCCTTTATCTTCATAACGCACATAAAAATGAGTCCCCGCAGGGGGACTCGTTTTTATGTGTGAGAATTGTCTGCGTCTGAAGAGAGACGGGAAGGGTGCTGCATAAGGCGCGCCGGCGTGAAGGCCTGCCTGTTACGGCAGCAGCAGCGTCTGAGGCACTGTGACCTGCAGGTCGCGCTCCCTGCGGTTGCGCTCCAGCATCTTCGAGATCTTGTGCGTCGTGCTCTTTACCTTGTCGATGGATTCGTCGTGATTCAGCGTGTTGATGATGCTGGCCAGGTATTTGTACATGTTCGCCGTCTCGTAGTAGGGCTTTTTGAGAAGCTCGGGCGGGCGGTAACAGCAGTTGGTCGTGATGAGCTTGGTAAAATAGCCCTTCTCGTAGTACTCATCAAATTTGGCGAAGCCGTCGGTGAAGAGACCGAAGGTCGTGCAGATGAAGACCCGGTTCGCCCCGCGCTCCTTCATCTGCCGGCAGACATCCAGCATGGAGCCGCCGGAGGAGATCATGTCGTCGATGATGACGCAGTCCTTGCCCTCGACAGAGGTTCCGAGGAACTCGTGGGCGACAATCGGGTTTTTTCCTCCCACAAGGCGGGAGTAGTCCCGGCGCTTGTAGAACATGCCGATATCCGCTCCGAGGATATTCGAGAAGTAGATCGCGCGGTTCATCGCGCCCTCGTCCGGGCTGATAATCATGAAATGGTCGCTGTCGAAGCGGAGGTCGGGCGCGCATTTCAGCAGCGCGCGCAGAAACTGGTAGGTCGGCATGAAGTTGTCAAAGCCGGTCAGAGGAATGACGTTCTTGACTCTCGGGTCGTGCGCGTCCACCGTGATGACCTCGGATACGCCGTAGTTTCCGAGCTCCCGCAGGGCCATGGCGGCGTCGAGAGACTCCCTTGAGGTGCGCTTGTGCTGGCGGCTCTCGTAGAGGAAGGGCATCACGACGGTCATCCTGTAGGTCTTGCCGTTGGTCGCGGAAATGATCCGCTTGAGATCCTGAAAATGGTTGTCAGGCGACATGTGATTCGTGCGGCCGCAGACCTTGTAGGTGGCGCTGTAGTTGATCACATCCGCGATGATGTAGAGGTCGACACCCCGCACCGAACTTCCGATGACGGCGCGTCCTTCGCCCGTTCCGTAGCGCGAGAGATTGGTCTCAACCAGATAGTCCGGTTCAATGTAGCCGGCGATCTCGCAGGCGGACGGATCGTGTTCACCGATAGAGCGGCGCATTTTGATTAGCGCGGAATTGATCTGCCTCGCGATCGGTCTGCTGCCCTCCAGAAACGCGATTTTGAGCGGCGCGACGGGGAGCTTCTTCTCGGTATGTTCACTGACTGTCATGTAGTCCTCCGTGAAACTGATGCGTGATTGTCGCGGACAGAGGGGGTCTGGCCGCCCCTGTTCCTTATCTATCATATCATTCTGCCCATTTTTCATCAAGACGATTCCCCCAAAGATGCGCGCGTCTCATCACCGCGGCGGGGAAACTGTCACAGTGTCACAGGCGCGGGCGGGGTCTGCCTTGATTAAACCGGGGAAACTTGTTATATTTGAATGTATGACACGGAGCGGACATAAAATCAAAACGGTGGAAGAGGATTCCTGCGCCTGGGAGCTCGGGGTCGAGCCCGGCATGTATCTCGTTTCGGTGAACGGGAGAGAGGTCGAGGATATCTTCGATTACCGCTTTCTGATGGCGGACACGGAGGCGGATGTACTGATCCGCGAGGAGAACGGGGAGGAGACCCTTCTTCACGTCGAGAAGGAGGAGGACGAGGACTTCGGGATCGGCTTTGAGAGCGGCCTCATGGATGATTACCGCTCCTGCAGCAACCGCTGCATCTTCTGCTTCATCGACCAGCTGCCGAAGGGAATGAGAAAGACGCTGTATTTCAAGGATGATGATACGCGTCTCTCTTTTCTTCAGGGGAATTATGTGACGCTGACCAATATGTCCGATCACGATATCGACCGGATCATCCGCTACCGCATGGAACCGATCAACCTGTCGGTCCACACGACGAATCCGGAGCTTCGGGTGAAGATGCTGAGAAACCGCCGCGCGGGAGAAATGTTCGGGAAAATGCGCCGCCTGAAGGACGCGCACATCGCGATGAACGGCCAGATCGTTCTCTGCAGGGGCTGGAACGACGGGGAGGAGCTGGACCGGACCATCCGGGATCTCACGGAGTATCTGCCCGAGATGCAGAGCGTGTCGGTGGTCCCGGTGGGACTCAGCCGTTACAGAGACGGCCTCGAGCAGCTGGAGCCCTTCACGGCGGATGACGCCTGCCGGGTCATCGACCTCATCGAGGACTGGCAGAGACGGATCTGGAATATGCTGTCGGAGCGCTATGTGCCGCTGCCCGGCGAGGAGACGCCGGATCTGATGCGCGGGGCGCCGAGGCATTTTATCCACGCATCGGACGAGTGGTATATTCTTGCGGGAAGGCCGGTCCCGGAGGCGGGGCGCTACGACGGCTTTCTGCAGTATGAGAACGGCGTGGGCATGATCCGGCTCATGCAGATGGAGACGGACGAGGCCGTGCGAAGGTTTCAGGAGGAGCTGCGGGACGGCGCGATCCGGCTGCCGGAGCATCGGCGGACGACCGCGGTGAGCGGCATGCTGGGCGCGGAGTATCTGAGACGGACGGCGGAGAAGGTGGAGAGGGCATTTCCCGGACACCGGACGGAGGTCGTTCCCATCCGGAACGATTTTTTCGGGGAGCGGATCACGGTGACGGGCCTCATCACGGGGGGCGACCTCATCCGTCAGATGCGGGAGCGGATGGACGCGGGCTTTGACCCCGGTTCGGAGCTTCTCATCCACGTATCGATGCTGAAGAGCGGGGAGGATCTCTTTCTGGACGACCTCACGGTGCGGGATGCGGAGGAGGCACTGGGACTTCCCGTCCGCGTCGTCTGGGATCAGGGAGAGGATTTCGTGCGGGCGCAGCTGGGGCTTCCGGCGCGTCACGCCGGAGAAAGGCAGACATATGAGTAAACCGATTGTGGCGATTGTGGGGCGGCCGAATGTGGGAAAGTCCACGCTGTTCAACGCCCTCGCCGGAAAGAATATTTCGATTATAAAGGACACGCCCGGCGTGACGCGTGACCGCATCTACGCGGAGGTGGAGTGGCTGGGATATCATTTTACCCTGGTTGATACGGGAGGCATCGAGCCGGAGAGCAGCGACGTCATTCTCACCCAGATGAGGGAGCAGGCCGAGATCGCCATCGAGACGGCGGACGTGATCGTCTTTATGACGGATCTGAGGAGCGGCCTTCAGGACGCGGACGGCAAGGTCGCCGATATGCTGAGGAAGTCCGGGAAACCGATCGTCCTTTGCGTCAACGCGGTGGACAACTACAAGAAGCAGGAGCCCTACGTCTACGAGTTCTACGAGCTGGGAATCGGGGATCCGGTTCCGATCTCTGCGGCCAACAAGCAGGGGATCGGCGAGCTGCTGGATCAGATCACCGGCTATTTTGAGGAGGCCGTGGACACGGACGAGGACGACGGGATCCCGAGAATCGCCATTGTCGGCAAGCCGAACGTCGGAAAGTCCAGCATCATCAACAAGCTGATCGGTGAGAGGCGGGTCATCGTCTCCGATGTCGCCGGGACGACCAGGGACGCCGTCGACACACCGGTTCAGTTCGGGGGGAAGGACTACATCTTCATCGACACCGCGGGTCTTCGCAGAAAGAGCAAGGTCAAAGAGGATCTTGAGCGGTACACCGTGATCAGGACCGTCGCCGCCGTGGAGCGCGCGGATGTGGTCGTCGTCGTGATCGACGCCGTGGAGGGCATCTCGGAGCAGGACGCAAAGATCGCCGGCATCGCCCACGAGCGCGGCAAGGGAATCGTGATCGCCGTCAATAAATGGGACGCGGTCGCGGACAAGCACTCCAACAGCACCCGCGACTACGAGAAGGATATCCGGCGCATTCTGTCCTATCTCTCCTACGCTGAGGTCATCTTTATCTCGGCTGTGACCGGACAGAGGCTGAACCGCCTGTTCGCGACCATCGACATGGTGCTCACCAACCAGTCCCGGCGGATCGGGACCGGCGTTCTGAATGAGATCATGACGCAGGCCGTCGCGCTCCAGTCCCCGCCGACCGACAAGGGCAGAAGGCTGAAGCTTTACTATATCACGCAGGTGGCCGTGAAGCCCCCGACGTTCGTGATATTTGTGAATGACAGGGAACTGATGCATTTTTCCTATCTCAGATATATTGAGAATCAGATCCGCGAATCGTTTGCGTTTAAGGGAACGGCTCTCAAAATGATTGTCCGGGAGCGCTCCGAGAAGCAGAACTGATACAGAAAGGAGAAAAGTATGGCTTATCGGATTCTGTGTCTGGTCATCGGATATGTATTCGGTCTGTTCCAGACGGGTTATCTGTACGGAAAACAGCAGGGAATTGATATCAGAAAGGTCGGTTCCGGGAATGCGGGAACGACCAACGCGCTTCGGGCGATGGGACCCAAGGCGGGTGCGATCGTGATGGCCGGTGATATTCTGAAGTGCCTTTTCGCGATCATTCTGACCTGGTTCCTCTTCGGCAGGAATCACTACGAGATGGACTATCTGCTGCGTGTGTACACGGCATTTGGCTGCATACTCGGCCACAATTATCCGTTCTATATGAATTTTAAGGGCGGGAAGGGGGTGGCCTGTACGGCGGGCCTCATCATATCCTTCTCCCCCTGGCTGGTGCTGGTGGGAATCGTGCTCTTTTTCGGGACCGTCGCGGTCACGCACTATGTTTCACTGGGGTCGCTTCTTGTCGGAGCCATGCTCATGATCGGAACCGTCATTCTGGGAGCGTCGGGGTATTTTCATACCACGGCGGGGTATCTGACGGAGATATATGTCCTGATCGCGATCATCGTGTTTCAGATGTATTACCGGCACAGGAGCAATATCGGGCGGCTGGTAAAGGGTGTGGAGAACAAGACCTATATCTTTAAGAGAAAATAAAAACAGCGATGTCGGTTATTCCGTCGACGTCACCTATGATCAGTACGGCTGTGCTCTGAGAATCGCCTACAGATACAGCAGCCTGGGGCACTGAGTCAGCCGCATCAGCGCCATGAATAAAGATTCCGTAAAAAGAAGCGCCGCGCGGCGCTTCTTTTTATCCTTGTATATCAGGTCAGAGGCCGGACACCCGGCCCGGTCAGAATATATCGCGGTAAACGGCCTGTATATCCTCGGGAATGCTCGCCACCCGCCGGTTTTCATTCAGGGTGTCGATCATCTCCATCTCCTCCGGGGAGAGGCTGAAGTCGAACAGCTGGCTGTTCTCCAGGATTCTGGACGGCTGCACGGACTTGGGGATCACGGCGACGCCCTTCTGAAGAACCCAGCGCAGGCAGATCTGGGCGGGACTTCTGTGATGCAGCTCCGCGATGCCCCGGATGATGTTGTGCGTGAGGCAGGCGCCGCGGGAGAGAGGCGCGTAGGCCTGCACCGCGATGCCGTGCTCGTGGCAGAACAGCCGGATCTCATCCTGGCGGAAAAACGGGTGATACTCGATCTGGTTGACAGCGGGCACGATGTCCGAGTGCTCGAGCAGGTCCGTGAGTTCCGGGACGCGGAAGTTGGAGACGCCGATGGAGCGGATCCGCCCGTCTTTCACAAGGTTCTCCAGAATGTGCCAGGTCTCGAGATAGAAGCCGGGCACGGGCCAGTGGATGAGATAGAGGTCGACATAGCCAAGTCCCAGGCGGTCGAGACTGCGCTCGAAGGCGCGCTCGACGCTGCCGAGACGCTGGGCGTCGTTCCAGACCTTGGTCGTGACAAACAGGTCTTCCCGCGGCATATCCAGTTCCGCGAGACCTCTCCCGACCGCGTCCTCATTCTTATATGCGGAAGCCGTGTCGAAAAGCCGGTAGCCCGCCTGCGCTGCCTGGGCGATGGCGCTCTCCGCCTCTCCCTCGGCCGCGGCCTTGTAGAGTCCCAGGCCCAGCAGGGGCATGTCATAACCGGAATTCAGCTTTACAGAAGTGATCATAGATTCTCTCCTTTGATTATTCACAGACGTTTATTGTAACACGGTAAAATGAAGGACGACATACAGAAGTTTTAAAAGATTGTTAAGCGGGGAGCATAAGTGCAATATGCACGAAAGCTGTGTGAAAAGAGGCGGGGGATACGGCTTTTTCGTGCATTGCGGTTTTTTGAGGGAATCATGTATAATGAAATCAACAGATATGTAGAGTAGGCATTCGCGCGTTAAGTGCCACACGTATGGGACGTTGACGGTGGACGAAGACACGGAAGCAGGGCTTCCTGTCGCGGTGCGGTGCCGCATCCGCTGCAGTATCCGAATGAGAAATAAGGGCAGCTGCGCCGTTTTACGCGCTGCTGCCGGATAGGCTCCTTCGAGTCCTGTAGCAGGCGGAAAGGAGGCCGTTATGAAGAAATATTACACTCCTCAGACGCTTGCTTGTGCCGGCATGCTGATTGCCATGAATGTTGTGCTGGCAAGGCTTGTATCCATTCCCGTCGGAACGCTGTTCCGCATCTCAGTTGCTCATGTTCCCATTATTTTATCGGGCCTCTGGTACGGCCCCGTGATCGGAGGCATCTGCGGATTTTCCGGAGATCTCATCGGCTGTGCCTTAAGCGGCTACGCCCCGAATCCCTTTCTCACCGCGTCCGCCGTGTTCGTCGGCGTGCTGCCCGCGCTCTTTGAGCGCTTCATTATGGACGGGGGGCCGCGCAGGGGAAGATTTTTCCGGATCCTTCCCGTCATCGCGCTCATGATGCTGTTTACCTCGCAGGGACTGACGACGCTGGGGCTTTCCGTGATGTACGGCATGCCCTTCGAGGCGACCTGGCTCTCCAGGCTGCCCCAGTCCGTATTTCTGTGTTTCCTGAATTCTTTTCTGGTGGATCTTCTGGTCAGCCGCGTCCCTGTGCCGAAAATGCTTGCTTAATTATTACAAAAGTGTTACAATAACGAAAACTGAGCCTTGATAACTTTCTTTGACAGCTGATTTCTTACGATCAGATGGAGGAGCATCTATGAGGATGAACAGGTTTCGTTACTGGATCGCGTCAATTCTTGTATTGTGTCTTACAGCAGGGTCTCCCGCCTCTGTATTTGCAGCTTCCGAGACGGCCGTTTCCCTGTCGGGAGATGAGTTCGGCGCAGGCTCCGGAGCGGCGGCAAAGATCGGGTCGGACGCGAAGGTCGCCAGCGGGTACTATGTGCTGTATCCGTCGTGCTCCTCTGCGCGGGCGGCCACGATCACCGGCTCTTCAAAGAAGGCCGGCGCGAACTTGTATCTCTACAAGTATCTGAAGAAAAAGAATCAGGTTTTCTATATCCGCGCGATCGGAAACGGCCTGTACACCATCAGAAATATGAACTCGGGCCGGTATCTCGAGGCCGCCGGGGGCGGCACGAAGAACAAGACCAATGTGAGGCAGGGTGCGGCCTCCGCCGCCGTGAACTACCGCAGGTGGTATATCACGAAGAAGGCCGGAAAGTATGTGATACAGTCCGCTGCCTCGAAGAAGGTTCTCAGCGTCAAGAAGTCAAGGAACAGAAACAAGACCAATATTTATCTCTACACATACAGAGGAAAGAAGGGCCAGAAGTGGTCGCTGAAGCCCTACTCCTCCGTCTCCTCATCCTCTGCGGGGGGCAGATGGAAGACCTCTTCCAGGGTCTGGCGCGGGACCGCTGCCGATTACAAAATCCTCGGAAACATCATCGGAGCGGTGGAGTCAGGCGGGCAGGTCTACGGCAATCAGGATTACGGCGCCTACGCGGGCGCGTACGCGCTGACCGGCAACGAGCACACGCTCACGGTCGGCTGGGCGCAGCACTACGGGGACGAGGCGAGAGAGCTTCTTAAGCGGATTTACAAAAAGGACAAGGCGGCTTTCAAAAAAATCGACTCGGCGCTGCCCGCCTCTCAGAGAATTGTCAACTATCTGAACAAGGATATCGTCGCGATGCGGTGGAACCCGAATTCCGCCCAGAAGAAGGTGATTAAGAAGCTGCTGAAGTCGTCGGCGGGCAGGAAGGCCCAGGACGAGTATTTCGCCGCTCTCATGAAGCCCATCGTGGCCGAATGCACCGGCAGATACACGGACAACGCCTGGGCGGTCGTGATGTACTGCGAAATCCGCCACCTCGGAGGAAAGGGACCCGCGGTCAGAATCTTCGACCGCTGCGGCGGGGACTATTCTCTCAATAAGATCCGGGCGTCACTGAAAAAGGATCAGAGTGATTCCTCAAGCAGCAATCAGGTGGGGGATTCGATGTATAATTCCCGCCACGACAAGTGCTGTGAGTTCCTTCAGACCTACATGAAATAACAGATCGATGAATACGCCATATATTACAGTGATTGCCGTCGGTGTGCTGATCACGGCCGCATTTTCCGCCATGATCCTCACGCGCAGACGGGCGTCGCGCGAACAGCTGAAACAGGAGATAAAAGCCTGCTGGGGAACCGATGTTCCCCGGCGGTTTTTTGTGATTGAGGAGGATAAGGCGAGGAAGCTGTCCGACCGGGAGAGCGCCGCGTTCGGGGCGAGCTGCCGGATCGACGATATTACAGCCTCGGACCTGGACCTCTACAGCGTGACGGAGCGGATCGGGCATCCGATGTCCGCGGCCGGAGCGGAGGTCCTCTTCGCCTGGCTCCGCCATCCTCTTCTCGAAAATGAGCCGCTGAAGAAGCGGGAGGCCCTGATCGCCCGCATGACTGCCGATGAGGAGGGGCGCCGGGAGGCCCAGATGATTCTGGCTGAGATCGGAAGCGTGAAGGGGGACTCCTTTTACGGGCAAATGGAGAAGCTGGACTCGGCGGAGGAGATCGGCGGGAGGCGGTTCCTTCTGCCCGGGCTGCTCACGCTTGTCTCACTTGCGCTTCTTTTCGTGTATCCGCCCGCGGCGGTGGTCCTGCTCGTCCTGTCACTGGTCCTCAATTTCCGGATTCATCTACGCATGAGGGAGGT
>CAYLHR010000013.1:1600-22928 GCA_964383335.1 uncultured Lachnospiraceae bacterium | reverse complement strand
GCAGTGTGATATTGTGCTCCTTGCAGGCCTTCCGCATCTCTGATGACCAGATGGATGCCTGGACCTCGCCCACATGGACGCGCCCCAGAAGCAGCATGCAGAGGCGCGACTGTCCGATGCCGCCCCCGATCGTGAGGGGGAGTTCGCCGTTCAGCAGGGCCTTGTGATACGGAAGCCTCATCCTGTCCACGCAGCCGGCGTACTCGAGCTGCTTCCGCATGGATTCGGCGTTGACACGGATGCCCATGCTCGAGATCTCGAGGGCGACCTCAAGGGGCTCAAACCAGAAGAGGATATCGCCGTTCAGGTTCCAGTCGTCGTAGTCCGGCGCGCGGCCGTCGTGGGGCTCTCCGTCCGCAAGCGGCCAGCCGATCCGGCTGATGAAGACAGCGCCGTGTTCCCTGCAGATGAGATTCTCCCGCTCCTTTCTGGACGCGTCCGGCCAGCGGCGCTCCAGCTCCTCGGAGGTGACGAAGCAGATGTCGTCCGGCAGCTTGTAGACGGCGCCGGGGTACTTGTACCAGACCTCGTGCTCCGCGTGCTTGATGATGCGGAAGATCGAGCGGACGACGCCCTCCAGGAACTGCTCGTTCCGGTCCTCATCGGTGATCACCATCTCCCAGTCCCACTGATCCACGTAGCAGGAGTGGAGGTTATCCACGTCCTCGTCCCGCCGGATCGCGTTCATGTTGGTGTAGAGGCCCTCGCCCGGCTGAAAGCCGTACTCCCCGAGGGCGTGCCGCTTCCACTTGGCCAGAGACTGCACGACCTCGAAGGTCTCGCCGGGAACGGATTTCATATCGAAGGAGACGGGACGCTCCACGCCGTTCAGGTTGTCGTTCAGTCCCGAGCTTCTCGGAACAAAGAGGGGGGCTGAGATTCTCTCGAGATTCATCTCCCTTCCGAATTCCTTCTGAAACAGGTCGCGGATGAATTTGATCGCGTCCTGCGTCTCGCGGACGGTCATGTGGGGATCGTAGTGTTCGGGAAGTATGAGGCTCATGGTAAGGTGCCCTCCTTGCGGTAATTCTTTATTCTTTCTGTCGAAAATGAGCCGGCCGGGGCCCGAATTATGGTATTTACGGCAGAAAAACTAAGCCTTATAATACTACGTATTTGACGAAGTTTGCAACTGCCCGGGACGGGGGCTGTCCGTTTCCGTCGGAAATTGTTCCGTCCTGAAAACAATCCGGCACTGATTGTCCGGGCCGCCTGTCCGGCAGAAGAGCATCACCGCGCACACGGGAGGCAACGCGCACCATGAAGACACTTGACATTTTGAGAAGAGAGATTAAGGACTATACTCTGCCGTCCGTCCTGACCCCGGTCTTTATGATTCTGGAGGTTGTGGTCGAGATGCTGATTCCCCTGCTGATGGCGCGGATCGTGGACGAAGGCGTGACGGGCGGAAATATAAGTGTGATCGTGCAGGTCGGAACGATGATGCTCGGCCTCGCTCTCTGCGGCCTGCTCGCCGGAATCGGCGGGGGCATATTCGGGGCGAAGGCGTCGACCGGGTTCGCGAAGAATCTGAGAAAGGCCATGTATGAGAACATTCAGACCTTTTCCTTCGCGAATATTGACAAGTTCTCCGCCTCGGGCCTTGTGACGCGCCTCACGACGGATGTGACGAATGTGCAGAACGCGTATCAGATGCTGCTCCGCATGTTTGTCCGCGCCCCGCTCTCCATGATCGTCGCCATGACGATGGCCTTTATTATTAATTCGCGGATCGCCACGATTTACCTTTTCGCCGTCCTTTTCCTCGCGGTATTTCTCTTTTTTGCCATGAGAAGGACGACAAAGTATTTCCAGATGGTGTTCAAAAAATACGACGCCTTAAATGAGAGCGTGGAGGAAAATGTCAGCTCCATCAGGGTCGTCAAGGCCTACGTCCGCGAGGAATATGAGACGAATAAATTTGTGGCGGCGGCGGCCAATATCTACCGCCTCTTCGTGCAGGCCGAAAAGAACATGATCCTCGTGATGCCGGTCATGATGGGAACCGTGTACGCGGTCATTCTCGTTATTTCGTGGGTCGGCGCGCATATGATCGTCGGAAGCTCCCTCACGACGGGCGAGCTCATGAGCCTTCTGGCCTACTGCATGAATATTCTCATGTCCCTTATGCTGGTGGCGATGGTATTTGTGATGGTGGCCATGAGTACGGCCTCCGCCGAGAGAATCGCCGAGATCATCACGGAAAAAAGCAGCCTGGTCAATCCCGCCTCGCCGGTGTTTGAGGTGGAGGACGGCAGTATCGATTTCGACGGCGTCGATTTCTCGTACAACGCGGAGGGAAGCGGCGATCTGGTGCTGAGGGATATTGATCTTCATATCCGGTCGGGCGAGACGATCGGCATCATCGGCGGAACGGGCTCCGCCAAATCGACCCTGGTGAGCCTGATTTCCCGGCTCTATGACGTCACGGAGGGATCCGTCCGCGTCGGAGGACGGGACGTGCGGGAGTATGATCTCGACACGCTGCGCAGCCAGGTGGCGGTCGTTCTTCAGAAAAATGTGCTCTTTTCGGGAACCATCTATGAGAACCTGCGCTGGGGCGACCCGGACGCGTCCGACGAGGAGTGCAGGGAGGCCTGCAGGATGGCCTGCGCGGACGATTTCATCGAGTCATTTCCGGACGGATACAATACGATGATCACACAGGGCGGAACCAACGTGTCGGGCGGACAGAAACAGAGGCTCTGTATCGCGCGCGCCCTGCTCCGGAAGCCGAAAATCCTCATTCTCGACGACTCCACGTCGGCGGTGGACACGGCCACGGACGCCCGGATACGCGCGTCCATGGCGGAGGCCATGCCGGGCATGACGCGGCTTATCATCACGCAGAGAATCGTCTCCGTGGAGCACGCGGACCGTGTGATCGTCATGGACAACGGCAGGATCGCGGGCTTTGATACGCCGGAACGCCTGCTTGAGACGAACGAGATTTACCGGGATGTCTGGGAGACCCAGATGAGCGGGGGCGGTGATTTCGACCACGCGCCCGGGAAGGAAGGAGGTGCGGCGTAATGGCGGACGTGAAAAAGGGAAGTCAGAACGTCATCGATTCCGGCGACAGGGAGACCATGCCGAAAAGGGGCAGAGTGCCCCGCGGGGTGAAGGTCCGCGTGGAGAACGCGCCCGCCATCTTCAGGCGGGTCATGGCCTATGTGTTCAGCCGGTACGGCGCTTTTATGGTCTTCGTCGCGGTCTGCATTGTGATCAGCGTTCTCGCGAACGTGCAGGGCACGAGATTTATCCAGCACCTCATCGACGACTATATTGCGCCGATGATCGAAAGCGGAAGCCGGGATTTCGGACCGCTTCTTGGGGCCATGACGAGAGTCGCCGCCTTCTACGCGGTCGGGATCGCGGCCTCCTATATTCAGAACCGGACCATGATTTATGTGAGCCAGGGGTGTCTGAGAGATCTGAGAACCGAGCTTTTCACGCATATGGAGCGGCTTCCCGTCCGGTATTTCGATGAGAACAGCCGCGGCGACATCATGTCGGTTTATACGAACGATATCGATACGCTGAGGCAGATGATCAGCCAGTCTCTTCCCCAGTTCGTGAACGCGGTCGTCACGATTGTGAGCGTCGTGATCAGCATGCTGATACTAAGCGTGCCGCTCTCGGTCCTCACCTTCGCCATGTCCGGCGTCATGCTGTTTGTGACCAAGCAGCTGGCCTCCCGCTCCGGTGCCAATTTCATCGCGCAGCAGAGAAATCTCGGCAGGATAAACGGCTACATCGAGGAGATGATGAGCGGCCAGAAGGTCGTCAAGGTCTTCTCCCACGAGGAGCAGTCCATGCGGGAGTTCAATGTTCTGAATGAGGCCCTTCGCGAAAGCGCGGACAGGGCGAACGGCTTCGCCAATATTCTCATGCCCGTGAACGCGCAGATCGGGACGGTGAGCTACGTCCTTTGCGCGATTGCAGGCGGTATCCTGGCGCTCAACGGAATCGGAGGCCTCACGATCGGAAAGCTGGCCTCCTTCCTCACCTTCAACAGGAGCTTCAACATGCCGATCAACCAGATCAGCCAGCAGCTCAATTCGGTCGTCATGGCCATAGCCGGCGCAGACCGGATCTTCCGCCTTCTCGACGAGGAGCCGGAGACCGACGACGGGTACGTCACTTTGGTGAACGCGAAGATCGGCCCCGACGGGACGATCACGGAATCGGAGGAGCGCACGGGGAAATGGGCCTGGAAGCATTTTCACAAGCAGTCCGACCAGTCCACGACCTATGTGGAGCTTAAGGGAGACATCGTGATGGACGGGGTGGACTTCGGCTATGTCCCCGAAAAGACGGTGCTTCATGACATAAAGCTCTACGCCACTCCCGGCCAGAAGATCGCCTTCGTCGGCTCCACCGGCGCCGGAAAGACGACGATCACGAACCTCATCAACCGCTTTTACGATATACAGGACGGCAAGATCCGCTACGACGGCATCAACGTCAATAAGATCAAAAAGGCGGACCTGCGCCGCTCTCTCGGAATCGTGCTCCAGGACACGCATCTCTTTACGGCGACCGTCATGGAGAATATCCGCTACGGCAAGCTGGACGCGACGGACGAGGAGGTGTACGCGGCCGCGAAGCTGGCCAATGCCGATGAGTTCATAAGAAGGCTGCCGGACGGCTACCAGACCATGCTGAAGGGAGACGGCTCCAATCTCTCCCAGGGGCAGAGGCAGCTGCTCGCGATCGCGCGGGCGGCCATCGCTGATCCGCCGGTTCTCATTCTCGACGAGGCGACGTCCTCCATCGACTCGCGGACGGAGCGGATCGTGCAGGAGGGAATGGACGCCCTCATGCGCGGGCGGACCTCCTTCGTCATCGCGCACAGGCTCTCCACGGTCCGCAATTCGGACTGCATCATGGTTCTGGAACAGGGAAGGATCATCGAGCGGGGCACGCATGATGACCTGATCGCCCAGAAGGGAAAATATTATCAGCTTTACACCGGTCTTGCGGTGAATGCCTGATCTTTATTGATTACATCATACGCACGGTGCTGGGAAGATGACTATTCTCTTTATCGCAAACAGCATACTGCTCGGCGCGGGGCTCGCCATGGACGCATTTTCCGTGTCCATGGCAAACGGGCTCCACGATCCGGGAATGAGCCGGAGGAAAATAGCGGCGATCGCCGGGACCTACGCTTTTTTTCAGTACGCCATGCCCATGGCGGGCTGGCTTTGTGTCCATACGGTCGTCACATATTATACCGCTTTTCAGAAATGTATCCCCTGGATCGCGCTTTTCCTTCTCGCCTTCATCGGCGGGAAGATGCTTCTTTCGGGAATCCGATGTCCGGAGGGCGGGGAGATGGCGGCGGCGCTCACGCCGGCGGAGCTTTTCGCCCAGGGAATCGCGACTTCGATAGACGCCCTGTCGGTCGGGTTTACCATTTCGGATTACGGGGCCGCCTCCGCCTGCGCGGCGGCGCTCATCATCGCGGCGGTCACGTTTGCCATCTCGACGGCGGGCGTCCTCATCGGCAGGGCTTTCGGCACGCGGCTTTCCGGAAAGGCGGATATCATGGGCGGTCTCATCCTGATTTTTATCGGAGCGGAGATCTTCGTGAGGGGCGTATTCTGAAACAGGGGCAGGCAGCAGGCGGAAATGTCCGCGCCGCGCGGCATCCGGGGGCTTATTGTGCATCATGACATAAAAAATTAATAAAATTCACACAATCTTATGCGGCATCCGCCTTGACTTTCTGTAAAGCGACTTTATAATGAGATACAGGATTTAGGGGAATATGTGGCGGAAGCTACAAAATCATGTGGGTTGACGAAGATGCTGATTCGCAGAAAGATAGAGCGGTATGTCGGAGCGGTGACGTCCCGGCTTCCGATGAGATACAGGAGCCGCGCGGCGAAGGAGATCACTGCACGGATTCAGGAAACAATTGATGTGCTGTGCGGAGGGGAGCGCGAGCCGGATCTTCTGGAGGTGCGCGGGATCCTGAAGGGGATGGGCCGCCCGGAGGATGTGGCGGCGGAGTGGCTGGCCGAGACAAGAAAGAAGAGCGCTGCCGGGGCGCACAGTCCGGGCTCTCTCGGAATTCTCGAGATTCTGACTCTGGACTTTATTCCGCTTGAGAAGCTGGACGCGCTGCTTCGGAATATTCTCGGGATTTTTACCGTGATGGCGGTCCTGCTCGTCATTTTGGGCCTCGTCGCCCTGGGGACGCACGCGATCAGCACGATGCTGCCGATTTTCCTCGGCTGCGTGCTCGCGCTCGGCGTTGTCGCCGGCAGAGCGGTTCTGGGAGCGGGATACGGGATCGGCAGACGGCGCTGACCATACGGATGTTTTCAGCAGACCTTTTCGGAGGTCTGCTTTTTTTATGCGGCGGGAACGGGCACACGGGGCACGCCTTTGCGGGCCGGCGGTTCCGGTCCGGCTTTCGCATAATGATCATACTGAATCAGTTGGTTTTCGGGTGCTCCTGTGCTATACTTTTAATGTATTTGGGTTTTCCGGTACCGCAGCTTTATGCGGACCGCTGAATTTGGGAAAGTGCATTTGAAAAGGAGGAAAAAGAAATGAAAAAGCTGCTTGCCATGCTGGTAACATCCGCGATGGCTCTAAGTCTCGCAGCCTGCGGCGGAAGTGCGGATACATCGGCGCCTGCCGAGTCGGCCGCGCCCGCGTCCGAGGCGGCGGAGGCCGCGGAGACCGCCGAGTCCGGGACGGCCGGTGAAGGTCTTAAGATCTGCATCGTGACCTCTTCGGGAATCGATGACGGATCCTTCAATCAGAACTGCTATGACGGCATTACGGCTTTCCTTGAGAACCACCCGGACTGCACCGTGCAGGACGTGAAGGAGCCCGATCTCGCGAAGCTGATTCCGACCGTGGACGACCTCGCCGGAGACTATGACGTATTCGTTCTTCCGGGCTTCAACTTTGCCGCCTGCGGCGACGTGGTCGTGGCGAATCCGGACAAGAAGTTTATCGTGGTTGACTCGACCATCACGGATTCGGAGAATAATCCGATTGAGGGTGACAACTACTACACCATGACATTTGCCGAGCAGCAGAGTGCGTTCCCGGTGGGCGTCGCCGCGGCTCTTTCGACAAAGACCGGCAAGGTCGCCGTCGTAAACGGCATGGCCTATCCGTCAAACGTCAACTATCAGTACGGCTTCATGGCCGGTGTGAAGTACGCGGTCGAGAAGTTCGGCGCGAAGGCCGAGTGCGTGGAGCTTCCCTCCTACGCCGGAACGGATGTTATGGGCAATTCCGTCGGCGGAAATTACATCGGTGCCTTTGACGATGAGGCGACGGGCAAAGAGGTCGCCAAGAACCTGATCGATGAGGGCGTGGACGTGATGCTCGTCGCCGCCGGCGCCTCCGGCAACGGATGTTATGCGGCTGCCAAGGAAGCGGAGGACGTATTCGTCATCGGATGTGACGTCGACCAGTGGGCGGACGGCGCCGTCGGCGACCGCAACGTGATCCTTACATCCACGCTTAAGATCATGGATCAGAACGTGGAAAAGCAGCTGAACGCGATCTATGACGGAACCTTCGAGGGACAGGATGCCTATCTTGACGCGTCCAACAACGGCGTCGGCTATGTGACGACTGAGGGACACCATCAGATGAGCGAGGATACGCTTGCCAAGGTCGCCGAGGCATTTGCGGCGATGCAGGAGGGCAAGGTCGAGGTTCCGGCCGATGCGACGGTCAACGATCTGACACCGGACGATTTCCCGATGGGCTGATGATCTGACCCGGGTCAGGACGCGGCTCTTTTAAAGATGACGCGCCGACGTGCAGGGATAACAATGTGCCGGGGCAGAAAAGACGCTGTCCCGGCACACCATTTCACCGTGAGGAGAGTATATGATTATGGCTAAAGAATCTGTTTCCGCCAGCATCCGCCAGACGGCGGATATCGCGAAGGTGGTGCTCATGCCGGGAGATCCGCTCCGCGCGAAGTATGTGGCAGAGCATTATCTGGAGAACCCGGTCCTGTTCAATGACGTGAGAAACATGCTGGGCTATACCGGAACCTATAAGGGAAAGCAGATCTCCGTGATGGGAAGCGGCATGGGCATTCCCTCCTTCTGCCTCTACGCGACGGAGCTCTACACCCAGTTTGACGTTGATGCCATTATCCGGATCGGTTCCACGGGAGGCGTGGACGAGAGTATTCATCTCGGCGACGTCGTGATCGCCATGGGCGCCTCGACGAATTCCGCCTACGGCAGCGGCTTTGCGTTTCCCGGAACGCTGGCTCCGGTCGCCGACTACGAGCTTCTTTCCTATGCGGTCGAGAGCGCGAAGGAGCTGGGCGTAAAGACGAAGGTAGGCAACGTCTTCTCTTCGGACTATTTCTACAATCCGGATCCCGAGGCCAACAAAAAGCTGAAGGATTTCGGCATTCTCGCAGTCGAGATGGAATCCGCCGGCCTCTACTGGGTTTCCCAGCAGTATCACAAGAAGGGGCTCGCTCTCTTTACGGTATCTGACCACCTCTTTACGGGTGAAGCTATGACTGCCGACGAGCGGCAGAATTCTTTCCATGATATGATGGAAGTGGCGCTTGAGACGGCCTGGAAGGCCCTCTGATCATGTCTGCAGCTGTCTCTTTCCGCGCTCATGACGGAGGCGGAAGAGGCGGCTGCATTTTCTTTCGCAGGAACAGCTGCGTCAGTCTGTACGGAATCAGCATTTCAGGAGGAACTCATGCAGGACTACATTGTGGAAATGCAGCACGTCACCAAGCGGTTTCCCGGGATTATCGCAAATGACGATGTCTCGCTTGGGATCAGGCGGGGAGAGGTTTACGCTCTTCTCGGGGAGAACGGAGCCGGAAAGAGCACTCTTATGAGCATGCTTTTCGGCATGTACGTCCCCGACGGGGGAAAGATCCTGGTGAACGGCGAGGAGGTTCACTTCCGCTCGCCCAACGACGCCACGGATCACAGCATCGGGATGGTGCATCAGCATTTTAAGCTGGTCGAGAACTACACGGTGGCCGAGAATATCGTTCTCGGATCCGAACCCATGGACCGGTTTCTCGGCATCTTCCCCTATGTCAATATGAAGAAGGCGAACGCGGAAATCGCGGAGCTTTCGAAGAAATACGGACTTGAGGTGAACCCGACCGACCGCATCGAGGATATCCCGGTGTCCACGCGGCAGAGGGTGGAGATCCTGAAAATGCTCTACAGAAACGCCGAAATTCTCATCTTCGATGAGCCGACGGCGGTTCTCACGCCTCAGGAAATCGACTTTCTTCTTAAGATCATCGACGGCCTCAGGAAGAGCGGCAAGACGATCATTCTCATCACGCACAAGATCGAGGAGATCCGCAGGATCGCCGACCGGTGCGCGATTTTGAGAAGGGGCAGGCTGATCGACGTGCTGGATGTAAAGACCACGCCCGCGCAGGAGATGGCGGATCTCATGGTCGGGCGCGCGGTTCAGTTCAACGCCGAAAAGAAAGAGGCGGAGCTCCGGGACACGGTGCTCGAGGTGGAACATATGACGGTCCTCAATCAGGACAGGTTCCCGGTCGTAAAGGACGTGTCCTTCCGCATCCGCGGCGGAGAGATCTTCGCGATCGCGGGGGTGAGCGGAAACGGACAGGTCGAGGTCGCGGACGCGATATACGGGATGCTTCCGGTCCACGAGGGGACGGTGAAGCTGAACGGGAAGGACCTGACGGGCGCGCCGGTCCGGTCGCGGACACTTGAGGGGATCGCCTACATACCGGAGGACCGGCAGGTGATGGGCGTCTTCATGGACATGACGCTTATGGAGAACCTCTGCATCCGCCGCTACTACAGGGAACCCTTCTCGAAGAAGGGAATCATGAAGAGGGGGGAATTCTCCGCCTACGCGGACCGGCTTATCGACGAATATGACGTCCGCTGCGGACAGGGCGGGAGGACGCCGCTTCGGAGCATGTCGGGCGGCAATCAGCAGAAGGCGATCATCGCGAGGGAGATTGAGGAGCACGCGGCTTTGTGCATTTTCGTGCAGCCGACGCGCGGACTCGATATCGGGGCGATCGAGAACATTCACCGGCAGATCATCGAGGAGAGAGACCGGGGCGCCGCGGTTCTGCTCGTGTCGCTCGAGCTGGATGAGATCATGCAGCTCGCGGATACGATCGGCATCATCTATAACGGAGAGCTCTTAAAGGTGGCCGAGGCCAGAACCATGACGTCGCTTGATGTGGGCAAGTACATGATGGGGGTGAAAGAGGCATGAAGAAGAAGAACAGTCATCCGCTCGCGCGGATTCTGGCGGACCGGAAGCTGTCGGCCTTTACGATTCCGGCGCTCAGCATCCTCCTCTCTCTCATAGTGGCGAGCCTCCTTCTCCTCGCGCTCGGCAAAAATCCCCTGCAGGCCTACGGGGCCCTGCTGCAGGGCTGCGGCTTCCTGCCGAAGGCAAAATACGGGGCGGGGAAGGGCATGCTGGCGGATTTCTTTACGTTTCTCAACCTGCTCGCACCGATGATTATCGCGGCACTCGCCTTCATCATTGCCTCGAGGTGCGGACTTTTCAACATCGGCATCTCCGGACAGATGCTGGCGGGCGCCTGGATGGCCTATCTCATCGTGGGCTACTCCGGGGCGGGCGCGTGGATCGCGAAGCCCCTCGTCATCCTGATCGGCGCCGTCACGGGCGGCCTGTTCGGCATGCTGGTCGGATTTCTCAAGTACAGATTCAACATCCATGAGGTCGTCGCGACGATCATGCTGAATCACATCATCCGCTATCTGGTCGGTTTTCACATTAACGGCTGGCACGCGGATCCCATGACGAGAAATGCGGCACCCATTTCCACGGCGTCGCGCCTCAGCTGGACCGGCGTGATGATTTCCGGACAGAAGTGCTCCATTCCTCTCGGCATCGTGCTCGCCGTGATCGCCGCCTTCGCCGTCAAGTTCCTGTTTGAAAAGACGGTGTTCGGCTTTGAGCTCCGGGCCGTCGGGATGAACAGCACCTGCGCGCGCTACACCGGTATCCGGGTGGGCCGGAATGTCGTGTACGCGATGATGCTCTCGGGCATGCTGGCCGGACTTGCCGGCGTCTGCTTTTACACGGGATACACCAACACGATCGTTCCGAAGACCCTGGCCGGCATGGGATACGACTCCATCGCTGTGGCGATTCTGGGCAATTCGTCGCCCGTCGGCGCGATTTTCGCCTCGTTTCTCATCACGATCTTCCAGAACGGTACCAACTACATGAGTTCCTCCATCGGTGTCGCAAGTGAGATTGCGTCTCTCATCACCGGCATCATGCTCCTCTTCTCGGCCTGCGGCGGCTATATCCGGGAGAAGGCGGCGGAGATTGTCGAAAGATCGGAGGACGATCTGAAATACGCGGCGGAGCATCAGGGAAAGGAGGCGGACCATGAATAAGATTCTGATCGACGGAATGGCCTTCGCGATGCCGCTTCTGATTATGGCGGTGGGCGCGATCTTCTCCGAAAAGAGCGGCGTGACCAACCTCTCCGTCGAGGGCTTTCAGGGCGTCGGCGGCTTCTGCGGGGCCGTGGTCGCGGTTCTGCTCATGCCGGTTCTGGGCGAGACCAGCCAGACGGTGATCTATCTGGCCATGGCGGCAGCCTTTATCGGCGGGGCCCTGTACGCGATTCTGCACGCGCTTCTCTGCATCAAATTCAAGGCGAACCAGGTCATCTCGGGCGTTGTCATCAATATTGTGGCGGAGGCGCTGACCGTGTTCCTCACAAGCGTCGTGAACGAACGGCTGACCGGCAAGGCGACCAACAAGTTCGTGCTGGGCGTCGCGGGCAAGGTCACCATCCCCGTCATCAGCAAAATCCCGGTCCTGGGCGCGGTCTTTACGGATATGTACCGGTTCGAGCTCATCATCATGGTGCTCGTCTTTATCAGCTGGTACCTGCTCTACCGGACCCGCTACGGGATGCATATGCGCGCCTGCGGCGAAAATCCCCAGGCGGTTGACGCGGCCGGCGGCAATGTGGCGAGAACCCGCTTCATCTCAGTCATGATTTCGGGAGGCCTTTCGGGAATCGGGGGCATCTGCTTTGCCTACTCCATTTCCACCCAGTTTTCTCCCAGCATCTACATGGGCTTCGGCTATCTGGCCATCGCCGCCATGATCTTCGGCAACTGGAACATCCTGCCCACGATCGGCGCCTGCCTGCTGTTCGGGTTCGCGCGGAGCGGCGGATATCAGCTCTGCCTCGGCATGAAGCTTCCGAGCATGTACTCCGATCTCTTCATGCTGATCCCCTATATTCTGACCTTGGTTCTGCTTCTTTTCTTCTCGAAGAAGAACCGGGCCCCGGCCGCGGTCGGGGAGCCCTACGACCCGTCAAAGAGATAAGGACCGGCCGTATTTTACGGAACAGGCATAAGGCGAGGAGGCGGAAACGTGTTCGGATATGTGACTGTCAATCAGGAGGAACTTAAGATCAGGGACTATAAGCGTTACCGGAGCTTTTACTGCGGTCTCTGCGAGTCCCTGAGGAAGAGATACGGTATCCGGGGACAGCTGATCCTGCCCTATGATATGGTATTTGTCGATATGCTGCTGAACGGCGTCTACGAGACGCCTCTTACGGAGGCGGACCGCTTCTGCATCACGCATCCCCTGAAAAAGCAGCATATGCTGTACAATGAAATCACCGATTACTGCGCGGACATGGGGCTTCTGCTCGCCTACTACAAGTTCCGGGACGACGTGGAGGATGACCGGAGCCCGAAGGCCCGGGCGGCGGCGCGCCTCATCCGGAAGAGTGCGAGGAAGGCGGAGGCGGCCTGGCCGAGACAGGCGGAGGCGGCGGAGACCTACGTCCGGCGCCTCCGTGAGACGGAGCAGTCGGGCACCTATGACCTCGACGAGACGGCGGGCTTTACCGGAACGGCGCTCGCGGAAATCTTCGTCATGAAGGAGGATCTGTGGTCGGATTTCCTCCGGGGCTGCGGCTTCTATCTCGGAAAATACGTCTATCTCCTGGACGCCTATGAAGATCTGGAGAAGGACCTTAAGAAGGGACGATACAATCCCTGGAAGCCCTACAGTGCCCGGCGGGATTTTGACGCGCTGGTGGAGAACACGCTCACGATGATGATGGCGGAGTGCGCAAAGGAGTTTGAGAAGCTGCCGATTGTACAGGACATCGAGATTCTGAGAAATATTGTCTATTCCGGTGTCTGGACCGGGTTTTACGCGGCGAAGAAAAAGCGGGCCGGAGAGGGTGAAGAGTCATGATAGCGGATCCTTATAAAGTGCTGGGGGTTCCGGAGGATGTGTCCGACGCGGATCTCAAAAAAGCATACAGGGAAATGAGCAAGCGCTGGCATCCCGACGCCAATCCGAACGATGCGGAGCGCGCTGAGGAAAAATTCAAGGAAGTCCAGGAGGCCTACCGCCAGATCGTCGAGGCGAGGGAGCGCGGGACGAGCGCCTACGGAGCCGGTCCGGAGGCGCAGTACCAGTCCTCCGCGGACGGCGCGGGCCCGGGTTACGGCTACTCGGAGTACGGGAGCTTCACCGGCTTCGACGATTTTTTCAGTCAGTGGGCCCGGTATTCGGATGAGCGCCGCGGCAGCGAAGAGACCAACGAGATGAGGGCTGCGAGGAGCTATATCAATTCCGGCTATTATCAGCAGGCGATGACGGCGCTGGGACAGGTGCCCGAGGGCGCGCGGAACGCCAGGTGGTATTACTACGCCGGCATCGCGAGCCAGGGCCTCGGCAGGAACATCGATGCCATGAATTTCGCCAAGAGGGCGGTGGATCTCGATCCCGAGAACGCGGAGTACATGCATTTCCTCAGCCGCCTGCAAAACGGCGGGACCTGGTACCAGCGGAGGGGAGAGACCTACACCGGCGGAACGGGCATGCCCTCGTCGACCTGGTGCCTCTCCATGTGCATGCTGAATCTCCTCTGCAACATGTGCGGCGGCGGATGCGTGTGGATCTGACGCCGTGCGCGGGCTGATTTCACAAAGTTTTCAGATGCTGCGGGATTGACGCTGTCTGATAATGAGACTAAAATACATTGTACCGTCTCCATGAGGCGGTACATTTTCACGTCTGCAAACGGAAGATCAGAGCCGGAGCACCATGCTGCCGGCGGAAGGAAGAATGTAAGATGAAGAGCGCATTGTTATGGAAGACGGCGGCAGCCGCGGCGGTCTGCGTCCTGCTCGCGGGGTGCGGAAGCAGTGAGGACGCGTACGAGGGAAGTCTTGAGTCGACAGTTTCGGAGGCACCGATCGAGATCATCACGGATTCCGATATTCCGGAGGATACCGAATCGAAGGCCCTGTCGATCGTGGAGTCCGTTCCGGACGCCATTCCGGCGGAGGCGATCGTGCCGGAGATCATCGCATCGGAGGGCATCGTGATCGGCGAGAAGTCGGAGGACGCGGCCGTGCTTCACAGAAAGCTCACGAACGCGACGGGAGTCGGCATCACGGGCCTCTTCATTAAGGATCAGTTCACGGACGACTTTGGCGGCAATCTGATGGCCGAGGGAACAAACTGGAAGAATCTGGAGGCGGCGGACCTGTATTACGACGAGTCGGAGGCCCTTAAGCAGACGGCGGACACGGAGCCCGTCTACCGCATGCGTCTGCTCTTCGAGGACGGAACGGAGGCGGAGCTCTACGCGGTTCCCATCCGGGATTTCGAGGAGGCGTCGATCGCCATCCATGACGGTCTCTGCTATCTTGAGTACATGGACGGGAGCGGAAACGCCGTCTCGACCCTCAGCGACGAGAGGGATTATCACGGTCTCTCGGATGATGAGGACGGGGACAGCGGGGATGACCAAAGCTCCGGCCAGGATGAGGAAGCGGCGGCCGAAGAGGAGAGCGCGGACAACACGGAAGAGACACAGGCCGCAGAGGAGGAAGAGGCCGAAACCCTTGAAGACGACGGCTTTGAGGAGGAGACGGTGGGCGAGATCACCGAGGATGACCACGAAGCTTTGGAGAACGTCGACGAGCCGGAGGATTATGAAGAGGACTACACCGACTACGAGGGCGGCGAGGAAGAGATCGTCGGCGAGCTCGACGGCGATTTCGAGGATGTGGAATAATCAGGCCCGCCAAAGAGCGCGGACCGGAAGGGGAGTCATGAGCGGAAGCGAGGCAAGGATACTGTTCCTGGATATCGACGACACGCTTCTTACAAGAGACAAGCGGGTGACGGAGGAAAATGACCGGGCCATAAGGAGAGCGGTGGAGGCCGGGCACCGGGTCGTTCTGTGCAGCGGCAGGCCTCACCCGGCGACCATCCGCGTGGCGGAGCAGATCGGGCTTGCCGGCCCCGGCTTCTACGCGATCAGCTACAACGGCGGCCAGATCTATGACTGCGGGAGAAGAGAGAGCATTTTCAGGAATACGATTTCACTGGACGATGTCCGGATGCTGTTCCGGGAGGCCGATTCCTTCGGCTTCCATATCCAGACCTATGACAGCGGGAGCATGATCGTGCGGGCCATGACACGGGAGGCCGAGTTCTATGAGTCAGCCATCCGCATGCCGGTCAGGATTGTCCCGGAACTTCCGGACGGCCTCACGGAGGAGCCGGTGAAGGTCCTCATGATCGATCTCGACGAGACGGGCGTGCTCGACAGATACAGGGAGCGCATTCTTGCCGCCGCCGGGGACCGGCTTTCCCTCTTTATGTCCAACAGGTGGTACCTCGAGTGCGTGCCGAAGGGCATATCGAAGGGCTTCGCGGTCAAATGGCTCTGTGACTATCTGGGCATTCCCGTTGAGCGGTCCGTCGCCGCGGGCGATTCCGAGAATGATCTCGAGATGATCCGGACCGCGGGCACGGGCTGCGCGATGGCCAACGCGTGCGCGGCCCTTAAGGAGACCGCCGGCTACATCACGGAGCGGGACTGCGACGAAAGCGGGGTGGCTGAGGTCATCGATAAGTTTATTCTTTCCTGAGTTGACGGCATGGAGAACCTGTGGTATAGTTGTAAAGCTACGAGTAACAGGTTCTTTTTTTTTGCTCTAATTTAAAAAAAGAACGGCAGATTGCTAACGGATCATTGGAGGTGAAAACCGTGCGTACAAGGATAACATTAGCGTGCACAGAATGCAAACAGCGGAATTACAATACCAAGAAGGACAAGAAAGAGCATCCCGAGAGGATGGAGACAAAAAAGTACTGCAGATTCTGCCGCAAACACACGCTGCACAAAGAGACCAGATAAGACGGCACTAAGGAGTGCGATATGGCGGAAAAGAACGAGAAGAAGCAGAGCTTCTGGCAGGGAGTTAAGCGCGAGTGGAACAGGATCATCTGGGTATCCAGAGAGGATCTTGTGAAGGAGACGGGGCTCGTTGTCGTGATTTCCCTTATCATGGGAGTCATCATCACTGCGGTGGACAGCGGGGCGCTCCGGATCATCGACTGGCTTCTCAACCTGTAATTTTGAAGCGGCGTAAGCGGAAGGAAAGCAGATGGCAGAAGCGAACTGGTATGTCATACATACATATTCAGGCTATGAGAACAAGGTAAAAGCCAATATTGAGAAGACCGTCGGCAACCGCCATCTCGAGGAGGAGATCCTCGACGTGAGAGTGCCGATGGAGGATGTCCAGGAGACAAAGAACGGCATCACCAAGATGGTGCAGAGGAAGATGTTCCCCGGCTATGTTCTGGTCAATATGGTCATGAACGACGAGACCTGGTACGTGGTCCGCAATACGCGGGGCGTGACCGGCTTCGTCGGACCGGGAAGCAAGCCTGTGCCGCTCACTCCTGAGGAAATGTGGCCGCTCGGAATCGGAAACCGGGAGGCGGCAGCGCAGGCCCCCAAGCCGAAGATTGTCGTCGACTACGAGCCCGGCGATATGGTCGTCGTCATCGCGGGTGCCTGGGAGGGCACGGAAGGTGCCGTACAGGCCGTCAACGCGCAGAAGCAGACAGTTACGATCTCCGTTGAACTTTTCGGCAGAGCGACCCCTGTCGAGATCGGCTTTGCCGAGGTCAAAAAGAGGTAGGAAGGCCCCGCCGGATCAGCCATTCCGGGAAGAAAGGGCAGTATACAAAGGTGGAAGAGTTCTTAGGCACTCGCCGTACCACGAAAGGAGAAAATCATGGCAAAGAAAGTAACAGGTTACATTAAACTGCAGATTCCGGCCGGCAAGGCGACTCCCGCACCGCCGGTTGGACCGGCGCTCGGCCAGCACGGCGTCAACATCGTACAGTTTACAAAAGCCTTCAATGCGAAGACGGCATCCATGGGCGACACGATCATCCCGGTCGTGATCACGGTTTATGCCGACCGCAGCTTTACATTCATCACCAAGACGCCGCCGGCAGCGGTCATGATCAAAAAAGCGATCAACATTCCCAAGGGATCGGGCGAGCCGAACCGCACCAAGGTCGGCAAGATCACGAAGGCCCAGGTGAAGGAGATCGCCGAGACCAAGATGCCCGACCTCAACGCGGGAAGCATCGAGGCCGCCATGAGCATCATCGAGGGCACCTGCCGCAGCATGGGCGTTGAAGTTGTTGACTGACAGTAAGTGGAAGGGATCAATCTGAATATATTCCCGCCAGTACCACACGGAGGTTATAAAGGATGAAACACGGTAAGAAATATGTGGAAGCAGCAAAGGCAGTCGACCGCGCGGTTCTCTACGATCCGGCGGATGCCATTGCCCTTGTAAAACAGACGGCCGTCGCCAAGTTCGATGAGACGGTCGAGGTCCATGTCCGCACGGGATGCGACGGAAGACACGCTGATCAGCAGGTGAGAGGCGCGGTCGTCCTTCCCAACGGAACAGGCAAATCCGTCCGCGTGCTCGTATTCGCGAAGGGCGCCAAGGCGGACGAGGCGAAGGAAGCGGGCGCCGACTATGTCGGAGATATGGATCTCGTTCCGAGAATCCAGAATGAGGGATGGCTCGATTTCGACGTGGTCGTCGCGACTCCCGATATGATGGGCGTTGTCGGACGTCTCGGCCGCATCCTCGGACCCAAGGGCCTTATGCCGAACCCCAAGGCCGGCACGGTCACCATGGACGTGACGAACGCGGTGAAGGAGATTAAAGCCGGTAAGATCGAGTACCGTCTTGACAAGAGCAACATCATCCATGTGCCGATCGGCAAGGCTTCCTTCACGGCCGAGCAGCTGCAGGAGAACTTCGCGGCGCTCATGGACGCGCTCGTAAAGGCCCGCCCGAGCACGGTGAAGGGCGCTTATCTCAGAAGCATCACGCTCGCATCCACGATGGGCCCCGGCGTCAAGGTGAACCCGCTTAAGGTTCAGTAAGGAAAAAGCTTGACATCTCCGTAAGGGAGATGTTAAAGTATACAGGTTCCCGGCAGATGCCGGGGACGGATCACGTCAAGCCGAAGACAGCAGGTGTCTCATGTCCCGTGCGCGGGAAGAGACGTAAGATTCAAGCGCCTGCCGAGGATTTGATTTTTCCGGAGCGGAACAGCGTATGTCTGTGTCTGCGCCGACTGAGGAGAGATCATGATATCCCGCGTCTTCACGACGCGGGATTTTTTCGCGCTTTACGTTGGTTGGACATAACCGGCCCTTTTAAGGACTGCTTGTGTCCGGGTACTGATCATCAGGCAAGGAGGAAAGAGTTCATGGCAAAGGTAGAACTGAAACAGCCGATTGTACAGGAAATTGCCGGTACAGTGGAAGGCGCTCAGTCTGCAGTGCTGGTCAAGTATCTCGGCCTCACGGTCGAACAGGATACGGCTCTCCGCAAGGAACTCCGCGAGGCGGGCGTCGTCTACAAGGTGTACAAGAACACCCTGATGAAGCGCGCGTTCGAGGGAACTCCCTTTGAGGAGCTGAACCAGCATCTGGACGGCCCGAACGCACTGGCCGTTTCCAAGGACGATCCGATTGCTCCCGAGAAGATTCTCTCGAAGTATGCGAAGCAGTACAAGTGCTTCAATCTCGTCGCGGGCGTCATCGAGGGCAGCTATGCGGATGAAGCGAAACTGACAGAGATGGCGAACATTCCGTCGAGAGAGGTTCTTCTCGGCAGACTGTTCGGCAGCATGCAGTCACCGATCGCGAACTTCGCGCGCGTCATCAAGCAGATCGCGGAGAAGGACGGAGAGGCTCCGGCAGAGGAGGCCGCTCCCGCAGAGGAAGCGCCGGCGGCTGAGTAAGGGATCATTTGACAAGGGAATACCACTATCATTTCATGAGGAGGAATGAATCATGGCTAAATTAACCACAGAGGAATTTATTGCGGCGATCAAGGAGCTCACGGTTACAGAGCTTAATGACCTCGTAAAGGCCTGCGAGGAAGAGTTCGGTGTTTCCGCTGCTGCGGGTGTCGTGGTTGCGGGACCGGCTGCTGACGCGGGCGCTCAGGAAGAGGAGAAGACCGAGTTTGACGTCGAGCCGACAGACGTCGGCGCGTCCAAGGTTAAGGTCATCAAGGTTGTCCGTGAGGCGACCGGCCTCGGCCTCAAGGAAGCCAAGGAAGTTGTCGACTCCGCTCCGAAGGTAGTCAAGGAAGCGCTTGACAAGGAAGCGGCTGAGGAGCTCAAGAAGAAGCTCGAGGAAGTCGGCGCGAAGGTTACTCTTAAGTAATCGGAACGATATGAGATTTGCGGGCGGGGCGTACATGCCCCGCTTTTTTTGTGCCCGGGACAGACGGCCCGCACGGAAAACGGATAACTGAGCAAAATATTTATAAAATCTTTTGACAACTTGACATTCCTGTGTTACAGTTGAGGATGCACTATTGTGGAGCACTGTTGTTTTTGTGCCCTTTTTCAGGTTTTTCCGCGGCGGCGGGAGTTGCGGGGGAAAAGGAAAACGTTTGAGAGGCATATCAGACAACGGTGGGATCCGTAATAAATATTAAGAAATAACGGGGTGAAACGTCGAATGGAGAAAAACAGAATTCGTCCTGTAAGATCCGGGCGGTCGATGCGCATGACGTACCAGAGACAGAAGGAGGTTCTTGAGATTCCGAATCTCATCGAGGTTCAGAAGGACTCCTACAACTGGTTTGTCACCGATGGACTCAGGGAGATATTTAACGACATTTCCCCGATTGAGGACTATTCGGACAAGCTGAGTCTCGAGTTCGTCGACTTCCGGCTCAGCAGGGACGAGACGAAGTATCCGATCGAGGAATGCAAGGAACGCGATGCCAACTACGAAGCACCTCTTAAGGTAACGGTCCGCCTTCACAATAAGGAGAACGGAGAGATCAAGGAGCATGAGGAGTATATGGGCAACCTCCCCCTCATGACCGAGACCGGCACATTTATCATAAACGGCGCGGAGCGCGTCATCGTGAGCCAACTGGTCCGCTCTCCCGGCATCTACTACGCGATCGGACACGACAAGATCGGAAAGAAGCTCTACTCCTGCACGGTGATTCCCAACCGGGGCGCCTGGCTCGAGTACGAGACGGACTCCAATGACGTGTTCTATGTCCGCGTGGACAGAACAAGAAAGGTTCCGATTACGGTTCTCATCCGCGCGCTCGGCGTGGGAACCAACCAGGAGATCATCGATCTCTTCGGCGAGGAACCCAAGATTTACGGCAGCCTTTCCAAAGATCCCGCCACCAACCACACGGAAGGGCTTCTTGAGCTGTACAAAAAGATCCGTCCGGGCGAGCCTCTGGCCGTGGATTCCGCGATTCAGCAGGTGCACAACCTGTTCTTTGACGCGCGGCGCTATGATCTGGCCAAGGTCGGACGCTACAAATATAATAAGAAACTCATGCTGCGGAACCGGATCAGGGGATTCGCTCTCGCCGAGGACGTTATCGACGAGATCACGGGCGAGGTTCTGGCCGAGGCCGGGACAACCGTCACGGCGGAGCTCGCGGACCAGATCCAGAACGCGGCCGTTCCCTTTGTCAATCTGGCCGTGGAGGGCGTGGATCATCCCGTCAGGGTGCTGTCCTCTCTTATGGTGGATATCGACAGCTGGATTCAGATGACGGAGGAGGAGAAGAAGGAGATCGGCATCACGGAGCTGGTCTATTTTCCCGTGCTGAAGGAGATTCTGGATCAGGACCTCCCGGAGGACGAGCTGGCCATGACCCTGCGGCGCAGGATCAACGACCTCATCCCGAAGCATGTCACGAAGGAGGACATCTTCGCCTCCATTAATTACAATATTCATCTCGAGTACGGCATCGGAAGCGACGACGATATCGATCATCTGGGCAACCGCAGAATCAGATCGGTCGGTGAGCTGCTTCAGAACCAGTTCCGGATCGGCCTCTCCAGACTGGAGCGCGTCGTCCGCGAGCGGATGCAGACCCAGGATACGGATACGGTCACGCCGCAGTCGCTCATCAACGTG
>CAYLHR010000013.1:0-1590 GCA_964383335.1 uncultured Lachnospiraceae bacterium | reverse complement strand
GATGACCACGCAGGAGCCGGAGGGCATCACCCCGCAGTCCCTGATCAATATCAAGCCGGTTACGGCGGCGGTGAAGGAATTCTTCGGATCCTCCCAGCTGTCCCAGTTCATGGATCAGAACAATCCGCTGGGCGAGCTCACCCACAAGCGGCGTCTCTCCGCGCTGGGTCCGGGCGGTCTGTCACGTGACCGCGCGGGATTCGAGGTCCGCGATATTCATTACACGCACTACGGAAGAATGTGCCCGATCGAGACGCCTGAAGGTCCCAACATCGGACTCATCAACTCCCTCGCCTGCTACGCGAGGATCAATCAGTACGGCTTTGTGGAGGCGCCCTTCCGGAAGATCGACAAGACGGATCCGCAGAATCCGGTCGTGACCAATGAGGTCCGCTACATGACGGCGGACGAGGAGGATCAGTACCACGTCGCGCAGGCGTCCGAGCCGCTGGACGCGGAGGGACACTTCATTCACAGAAATGTGTCCGGCCGCTACCAGGAGGTGACGCAGGCCTGGCCCCGCGGACTCTTTGATTACATGGACGTCTCGCCGAAGATGGTCTTCTCGGTCGCCACGTCCCTGATTCCCTTCCTCCAGAACGACGACGCGAACCGCGCCCTCATGGGCTCGAACATGCAGCGTCAGGCGGTGCCGCTCCTTACCACGGAGGCGCCCGTCGTCGGAACCGGCATGGAGGAGAAGGCGGCCGTCGACTCCGGCGTGTGCATGCTGGCCAGAAGAAGCGGCTTTGTCCAGTCCGTCACGTCCACGGATATCGTGATCATGTCCGATGACGGCATTCTGGACCGCTATCATCTGACCAAGTTCCTGCGCTCGAACCAGAGCAACTGCTACAACCAGAAGCCGATCGTGTCAAAGGGTGAGCACGTCGAGGTCGGTCAGGTGATCGCGGACGGTCCGTCCACGAAGAACGGCGAGCTCGCGCTCGGCAAGAATCCGCTGATCGGATTCATGACCTGGGAGGGCTACAACTACGAGGACGCGGTGCTTCTCAGCGAGCGCCTCGTAAGAGATGACGTCTACACCTCCGTCCACATCGAGGAGTACGAGGCGGAGTCGAGAGACACCAAGCTCGGACCTGAGGAGATCACGCGGGATGTTCCGGGCGTCGGCGACGAGGCCCTCAAGGATCTGGACGACCGCGGCATCATCCGCATCGGTGCGGAGGTCCGCGCAGGCGATATCCTGGTCGGCAAGGTCACGCCCAAGGGCGAGACGGAGCTGACAGCCGAGGAGAGGCTGCTCCGCGCGATCTTCGGTGAGAAGGAGCGCGAGGTGAGGGATACCTCCCTCAAGGTGCCTCACGGCGAATACGGTATCGTCGTGGACGCCAAGGTGTTCACAAGAGAGAACGGCGATGAACTGCCTCCGGGCGTGCATCAGTCGGTGAGAATCTATATTGCTCAGAAGAGAAAGATTTCGGTGGGAGACAAGATGGCCGGCCGTCACGGAAACAAGGGTGTCGTATCCCGCGTGCTTCCGATTGAGGACATGCCGTATCTGCCGAACGGGCGTCCGCTCGATATCGTGCTGAATCCGCTCGGCGTGCCGTCCCGTATGAACATCGG
>CAYLHR010000012.1:0-23041 GCA_964383335.1 uncultured Lachnospiraceae bacterium | reverse complement strand
GCCGACGACGATCATGTCGACGACGGAGTAGACGACCTGCAACGCGGACGCGGCCATGAAGGGAAGCGTGAAGGCAAGCATCTTCTTGGGAATGCTGCCCTCGGTGTAGTCGGTTCCAAGCCTTGCAGCCAAGGTTTTCTCCTCAGAAATCCTTATGGGTGTGGGTTTCTCCGGATCTCTACGACGCCCTGCACTTTGAATATCAGGTGCTGGACGAGGCCCAGACGGTGAAGAACCCTTCCGCAGCCGTCTCGAAGGCGGTGCGGCTCATTCACAGCCGGCACCGGTTCGCGCTTACGGGGACGCCGATCGAGAACAGGCTGAGCGAGCTGTGGAGCATTTTCGATTATCTGATGCCCGGATTTCTGTACACGTACCGGCAGTTTTCCTCGGAGTTCGAGACGCCGGTCATGAAGGAGAATGACGGGGCGGCATCGGAGCGCCTGCGCGCGATGTGCGCGCCCTTCATCCTGCTGCCCTGAAGGGGGACGTGCTGAAGGATCTGCCGGACAAGCTGGAGGAGCACCGGTACGCGAGGTTCGGGGAGGAGCAGCGAAAGCTTTACGACGCCCAGGTCGCGCACATGCAGAGAACGCTTTCGGAGGCAGAGCCGGGGGAGAAGCTGAAGGTCCTGGCCGAGCTCACGAAGATCCGCGAGATCTGCTGCGACCCGTCGCTTGTCGCGGAGAACTACAGGGGCGGCTCGGCCAAGCGGGAGGCCTGTCTCGATCTCATCAAAAGCGCGGTCGACGGGGATCACAGGCTGCTCCTTTTCAGCCAGTTCACCTCCATGCTCGCGCTGCTTGAGGAGGATCTCGGGAAGGAGGGCATTCCTTATTATAAGATTACGGGGTCAACACCCAAAGAGGAGCGGCTGCGGCTTGTGCACGCCTTCAACGGGGACAGCACCCCGGTCTTCCTGATCTCGCTGAAAGCGGGCGGGACGGGCCTTAATCTGACGGGCGCGGACGTGGTGATCCACTACGACCCCTGGTGGAATCTGGCGGCGGAGAACCAGGCCTCCGACCGCGCGCACCGGATCGGCCAGACGAAAAAAGTGACGGTGTACAAGCTCATCGCGAAGGGGACGGTCGAGGAGAAGATCGTGAAGCTGCAGGAGGCCAAGCAGAACCTCAGCGACTCCGTGGTGCAGGCCGGCGGAAATCCGCTCGCCGCCCTCACGCAGGAGGAGCTCATGGACCTTCTGGGTGTGTGAGCCGGGAGATTTTCGTTATACATAACTTTGTATTTGTGGTACAATGAAATTTGCGGCTTTCAGAAGATGCTACGCAGAAACCGATAAAGGAATATGATGACAGAGGATAAGAAGATCCGTTTCAGGGAACTGCTCGCCGCGGCTGATGCCGCGGCGCCTCCGCTTGATCTCGAGGGACTGGGCAGGAAGCAGAAGCAGCGGAGGAGAAAGACGCGCAGGGAGAAGCGGCGCGCCTTCAGCCGGGATATGCAGCAGATCGCGAAGGAGTTCATACAGGATTATCCCTTCGCGGAGACGATCAAGGCTAACCGGAAGAAGGTGACGCAGCGCACGCTGCGCAGCGTCGACAGCTATATTCTTCACAGGCTGGACGTCATCGTCGTGACCGTGAGGCCGGACCACTCCTCCTATTCCCAGTACGCGCCGCTTGACGCGGACAACTGGAATGAGCTGATGGGGCCGGATTTTGATCATTTTCTGGATCAGTTCGCGGCCCGGCTCGAGACGGACGGAATCGGACAGATTTCGTCCGCGATTCTTGTGCTCGCGGAGGAGGAGCCCTTCTTCGCGGAGCTTCTGGCGTGCGAGGACACGGGCGACTACACGGCCGACCGCATGTACCGGAAGCTGAAAGGCGTCATCAAGGAGTCCGAATGGCGGAAGTTCGTCTACCGCCACTATGACCGCGAGCGGGTGCAGAACCTGCTGGCGAAGAGCGACTATTTCGCGGAGACGGTGCGGCAGGTGAAGGAGAAGCGGCGGCTGGTGAACAGCATCCGGACCGGGATCCTGGAGGGGATCCCCGCTCACTATCCGGATCTCTTCCCCCTCGCCCGCGAGATGAACCGGCGCTTTATCATCCACGTGGGACCCACGAATTCCGGAAAGACCTACGAGGCGATCGAGGCCTTAAAGAGAGCGGAGAGCGGGGTCTATCTCGCGCCCCTGCGCCTTCTGGCCTACGAGCAGTACGAGAACCTCAACAGCGCCGGTGTGGTCTGCTCCCTTGTGACGGGGGAGGAGAGGCGGCCGGCGGAGGGCGCCTGGGTCCGGTCCTCCACCATCGAGATGCTGGATTTCAAGCACTGGTACGACGTGGCGGTGATCGACGAGGCGCAGATGATGACCGACAGCGACCGGGGTGGTTCCTGGACCGCCGCGATCATGGGCGTCCGCGCGGAGGAGGTGCACGTGTGCACGGCGCCGTCCGCCGAGAAGCTCATCTGCCGTCTCATCGAGGACTGCGGGGACACCTACACGGTGACGCGCCACGGGCGCATGACGCCCCTCACCTTTGAAAATACCGAGTTCCGCTTCCCGGAGGGCGTGCGGAGCGGGGACGGCCTCATCGTGTTCTCCAGAAGGGACGTCCACGCGGTGGCGGCCGAGCTGCAGAGGATCGGCAAAAAATGCAGCATCATCTACGGCGCCCTTCCCTACGACGTCCGCTACGAGGAGGCGAGGAAGTTCCGCGAGGGCGAGACGGAGATCGTCGTCGCGACGGACGCGATCGGCATGGGCCTTAATATGCCCGTGTGCCGGATCATTTTCCTGAAGGACGAGAAGTTCGACGGCCACGAGAAGCGGCCGCTCCGGGCGCCCGAGATTCAGCAGATCGCGGGCCGGGCCGGGCGGTACGGGATGTACGGCGAGGGCCTCGTGAACTCGCTCTACAACTGGCGGGAGATAAAGGAGCTGCTCTACGCGCAGCTGCCTGACGACGAGGAGGCGGTCATCGCCTTCCCGGAGGAGCTTCTCCGCATCGACGCGCCCTTAAGCGAGATTCTGACCCAGTGGGCGGATATGGAGGTGAGCACCGGCTTCCGCAAGGACCTGTCGGAGACGGAGATCCAGCTGTCAAAGCGGCTCGAGCAGATCTCGGACGACAAGTATCTCATCTACCGCTTCGTGACGATGGCCTTCGACGAAAAGAACGAGGAGCTCATCTCCATGTGGGAGAAAATGTTCGAGTACGAGAGCGGCATGCACCGCGACGACACCGGGCTTCCGGCGGATTTCCCCTACGAGATCTATCTGCCGCAGGGGATTCCGGAGGACGGGAGCTCCGACGACCTGCCCCATCTCGAGCAGGCCTTCCACGTCTGCGACCTGCTCTACGGATATATGGACCGCTTCGCGCATCCGGACGGCATTCCGGACGTGCTGGCCGTAAAAGAGCGTCTCTCGAAGGCGATCATGGGGATCCTGGACAAGCAGGAGCTCGACCGCAGGCGCTGCCGCGAGTGCGGAAGGCCGCTCTCGTGGGTGTATCCCTACCCGATCTGTGACCGCTGCTTCCAGCGGAAGCGGTTCCGCAGAAGGCGGTAAGCCGCGCACAGAAGGTGCGGGAGACAGAGATCTGTACAGTTTGTTTTGACAGCGGTGTTCAGGGGGCCGTTTCATGTTTATACTGCTTCTGTTAATTTGGATCGTGCTGAACGGGCGGGTGACAGCCGAGATTCTTGTCTTCGGCTGCCTCATATCGGGGGGCGTGACGCTTCTTTCGCGGCGCGCCTTCGGGTTCTCCCGCAGGATGGAGCGGAGGCTTTTCAGAAATGTCCCGCTTCTTATTAATTTCACAGGCGTTCTGACCGTCGAGATCGTAAAGGCAGCCTTCCTCGTCATGGGGGTCGTGCTGAATCCGTCGAAGAAGCCTGATCCGGTGCTGGTGGAGTTTCACTCCGGCCTCCCCACGGATCTGCAGAACGTCCTGCTCGCCAATTCCATCACACTGACGCCGGGTACCTTCACCGTGGTGCAGGACGGGGACCGCTTCGTGGTCCACTGCCTGCGGGCTGAGTACGCGGACGGTATCGAGGACTCGGTCTTCGTTCGGCTTCTTGCCAGGCTGGATGCGTGACCGGTCTTTTTGCGGAAGGAGAGAAAAACGGATATGACTGTGGCAGACGCATATCAATATCTGTATAAGGGTGCGCTGATCGTCCTGCTGATCCTGGTCGGCGTCATGCTCGTGCGCTCGCTCATCGGGCCCCGCATCCTGGACCGCCTGCTCTCGATCAACATGATCGGAACGATGGTGATCTCGGCGATCTGCGTCATGACGCGGATGCTGGATGAGAGCTATCTCGCGGATGTCGCGCTCATCTACGCGATGGTGTCCTTCATCTCGATGCTGATCATGGCGTCCATGTATATCTCGGCGCGCAGGCTCCCCTCGTCGGAGCCGGCCGGGGAGGGAGAGACGGACGGCAGAGGAGCGGTCAGGTCCGCGCACGCATCTGACGGCGGCGGATCGGCCAGGTCCGCGCATGCATCTGACGGCGGAAGTGAGATAAGGACAGAACATAAGAAAACGGGCCGCGGGAAAAAGCGCGGCAGACGGAAGGGGGGACGGAGATGATGCCTGCTTTGGAGTGGATCCGCTTCGGCGTGTCCGCTGTGCTGCTCATATTCGGACTCTTCTGCTTCGCGGCAGCGGTGCTGGGCGTGTTCCGCTTCGGCTTCGTGATGAACCGCGTGCACGCCTCCGGCATCGGGGATACGCTGGGGCTTCTTTGCGTCATCGCCTCCTGCGTGATCTCGTGCGGCGTGAATCTCACCTCGGCCAAGCTGATTCTCGTGCTTGTCTTTTTGTGGTTTACGTCGCCCGTGTCGGCGCATTTTCTGGGGCAGGTGGAGTTTACCAACAACAGGAATCCCGGTAAGTACATGCGGTTCGTGACGATTCCCGGCCGGCCCGCCGGGGGCCGGAAAGCTGAGGCTGAGAGAAAGGCTGAGGCGGGGAGCGGTGCTGAAGCTGAGAGAAAGGCTGAGACGGAGAGCGCTGCCGAAGCTGAGAGAAAGGCTGAAACGGGGAGCGGTGCTGAGTCAGAGGATGCGCCGGCCGCGAAGGGCAGCTCCATGAGAGAGGACGGTGACAGGTCATGATCCACGGGACGGACGATATCGTAAGAATCATTCTGCTTCTCCTTCTCATCGCGTGCGCGGTGGGCGTCAATCTGACGAAGAGCCTGCTGCAGGCCGTCATCATCTTCATGTCCTACAGCTCGGTGATGTGCGTGATCTGGATTCTCATGGAGTCGCCGGATCTCGCGATCACGGAGGCGGCTGTGGGCGCCGGCATAAGCGGCGTGCTCTTCCTGCTCGCCCTGCGGCGGATCCGGGAGGCGGACGCGGAGTCTGAGAAGGAGCTGTGATGAAGAAGAGGAAGGATAAGGATTTTTTGAGGAGGTGGCTCGACGGGGAGATCGACCTCACGGCGGGTCTCATGGATATCGCCGAGGAGCCCGACGCCACCCGGAAGGCCGCCTCGCGCGGCAGGAACGCCATCGAGCACAGCCTGGCCGGCCGCAGGAGGACGGAGAAGATCGTCCGCGCGGAGACGGCCGGCTTCTACCGCATCTACGGGGCAGTAGCCGTGGTCAGCTGCATCTTTCTCATCGGCGTGCTGCTCTTTACGATCGCCAACCTGCCCCGGTACGGGCTTGAGAACCCGCAGACGACGGAGGTCGTGCGGAGATATGTGGAGAAGGGCCTCGAGGAGACCGGCGCCGTCAATATCGTGGCCGGCATGATCCTCGACTACAGGGCCTTCGACACGCTGGGCGAGTCGCACGTGCTCTTTACGGCGCTCGTCTGCGTCACGATCCTTCTCCGCATCGATCAGAAGAATATGCGGACCGGCTACGAGGATTATTACAGGGTGCGGTCGGATCATTTTCACGATCTCTCGAAGGACGCCGTCATGCGCTGCGTCGGCCTTCTGCTCATCCCCTGCATCTTTGTGTACGGGTGCTATGTGCTGCTGAACGGGCAGAACGGGCCGGGCGGCGGCTTCTCCGGCGGCACGGTCATGGGGGCCGGCCTCATCATCGCCGCGTCCTCGGTCGGCTTTGAGAAAATGGACCGCTTCTACACCGTCCGCGTCAGCTCCTGGATCACCTTCTGCGCGCTGTCCTTCTACAGCTTCGCCAAGGGCTACGTGTTCTTTACCGGGGCGAACGGCCTGGAGAACCACATCCCTAAGGGCATTCCCGGGGCGATCTTAAGCGGCGGTCTCATTCTGCCGCTCGACATCGCGGTCGGGCTCGTCGTCGCCTGCACCATGTTCGGATTCTACAGCCTGTTCCGGCGGGGCCGGATCGGGGGAGGAGAGCATTCGATATGATAGAAACCCTGCTTGCAAATTATGAGGAGGCAGCTGCCGTCATCCTCTTCGGGATCGGCTTTACCATGCTGCTTTTCCAGCGCAACCTGATCAAAAAGCTGATCGGGATGAACATCATGGATACCGGCGTGTTCCTCTTTCTCGCCTCGATGGGGTATATCGGGGGAAGAAAGGCGCCGATCATCGAGGACGGCATCATGGACGCGGGACATTATATCAATCCGGTTCCGGCGGGACTCGTCCTCACCGGCATCGTGGTCTCGGTGTCCGTGACCGCGGTGACCCTCGCCCTCACCGTGCGGCTCTACAGGAGATACCACACGCTGAATCTCGATGAGGTGTATCTGATTTCAGGTCATCAGACGGAGGATCGCTAGAAATGGAATTCGTGCGAAACTTTCCGCTCTTTACCATCGTTCCCAGCCTCTTTATGGGAGTGCTCTGCACGATGCTGAAAAGCAAAAAGGCGAGAGTGCTGACCCTCGCGTATGAGTGCCTTCTGATGGGGCTGGTCTTTTCGGTTCTCGTCTATACCGCGCGGACGGGGGAGTCCTTCACCTATGTGATGGGTGAGTTTCCCGCCCCCTGGGGCAACGAGATCCGGGCGGGCGTCCTGGAGGCCATGGTCGGCCTGCTCTTTCTCATCGTCCTCTTCAGCTCCGTCCTCGGCGGCCTCCACTTTATCCGGGAGGACATCGATCCGAGCAAGGAGAATCTCTACTACTCACTTGTCAATCTGCTGACGGCGGCGCTCATGGCGGAGGTGTGGACCAACGATATCTTCACGGGCTACGTCTTCGTCGAGATCATGACTTTGACGAGCTGCGGCATCCTGATCGTCCGCGAGATCGGGCGGACAACCCTGGCGGCCATCCGCTACATGGTGCTCAACCTGCTGGGATCGGGCCTCTTCCTCCTCGGCGTCGTGCTGCTTTACGACGTGACGGGACACCTGCTCATGGTTCCCATGCGCGAGGAGATCGCGGTCCTTCGGGGGGATCCGAGGAGCCTTATGGTCATCACGGTGGCCACAGGCATCCTGACCATCGGCCTTGCGATAAAGAGCGGCCTCTTTCCCTTCCACTACTGGATGCCGGACACCTACGGCTGGGCGACGCCCGCCTCGGGGGCGATCCTGTCGTCGCTTGTGTCGAAGTGCTACATTTTCCTGCTGCTTAAGATCTACTTCCGGGTCATCGGGACGGAGGTCTTCGAGCGGATGCCGGTCCGGAACATCCTCTTTGTTCTCGGCGTCCTCGGCATGGTGATGGGATCGGTCTCGGCGCTCCGGGAGAACAGCATAAACCGCATGGTCGCCTTCTCCTCCGCGGCGCAGATCGGCTATATCTTCGCGGGCATCGGGCTGGGCGGCTCCTACGGCTATATCGCGGCCGTCTTTCACATCATGATGCACTCGGTGACCAAGTCCCTTCTGTTCCTCACGACGCCGCGGCTTGCGGACGTGTCGGGCGGAAGCCTTCTCTTCCGGAACCTGTCGGGAGCGGGGCTTCGGGACCGGAACGCGGGGTTCTACTTCATGATCGGCTCATTTTCCATGATCGGCATTCCCGTGTTCGCGGGATTTGCCTCAAAGCTCCTCTTCGGGACCGCGGCCGTGCGGACGGGGAGCGAGCCCCGCATGGTGATCATGATGCTGGCGCTCGCGGCCAGCTCGCTGCTTAATGCGATGTATTTTATCCGCACGCTGATCCGCGTCTATATGGACGAGGACGCGGGGAAGCGGCTTCCCATCTTCGGGCGGCCGGATTACAATGTGCCCATGCTGATCCTCACGGCCATGAACCTTCTTTTGGGACTTACCTCGGGATACGCGGCCGAGCTGATCGAGCGCGGGCTCCGCATGTTCGCGTGAAATACAGACTTACAGATGAGGGGGGAATATCATGCTTCTGGCATGTGCGATGCTCTTTCCGGCGCTGGCCGGCATATTGATCTTTGTGTGCTTCCCGGACGATCCGGGTATGGAGGAGGCGGCGCGCAAAAAGCGCACCCGGGCGAGAAATGACGCCTGCGCGGCGGCGGTCCTCATCACGGACCTCCTCTGCGCCCTGGCCCTGGCCTCGGGCGGGACGCTGGTTCCCGTCACGTATTCGGATCAGCTGCGGGCGGTCTTCTCGCCGGACGGCTTCGGGTCCTGGGTGCTCATCGCGGCGCTCATTCTCTACACGGCCGTCTGCTTCTACAGCTTCGAGTATATGGAGCAGGAGGAGAGGCCTCACGTCTTCTTCGCCTTCTATTTCATTTCTTTTGCGGCGATGATCTCCGTGTGCCTGGCCGGCAACCTGGTCACCCTCTATTTCTGCTTTGAGATGCTGACCCTGACCTCCATGCCGCTCGTGCTGCACGAGATGACCAAGGAGGCCGTGGGCGCCGCCCTCAAATACCTGTTTTACTCGGTGGCGGGCGCCCTTCTCGGGCTCTTCGCTCTCTTTTTCGTGTATCAGTTTGCCTCGGGAGACGCCTCCTTTGTGATGGGCGGCTTCCTCGATCCCGGCCTTTACGCCGGGCGCACCGGCCTGCTTTACGGCGCCGCCATGGCGGGCATCATCGGCTTTGGCACGAAGGCGGGCCTCTATCCCATGCACGGCTGGCTGCCGACGGCGCATCCCATCGCGCCCGCGCCCGCCTCGGCCCTTCTTTCCGGCATCATCGCGAAGGCGGGCATCGTGGCGGTTGTGCGGCTCGTCTACTACTCGATCGGCGCCGAGGTGCTGCGCGGAACCTGGGTCCAGACGGCCTGGATGACGCTGGCCATGCTCACGATCTTCATGGGCTCCATGATGGCCTTCCGCGAGAAGGTACTGAAGAAGCGGCTGGCCTATTCCACGATCAGCCAGATCTCCTATATCATGCTCGCCCTGTCCTTCTTAAGCGGCGGGGGACTGCGGGGCGGCCTCATCCATCTCATGAGCCATGTGATGTCGAAGGGCTGTCTCTTTCTCGCGGCCGGCGCCTTTATCGCCAAACTGGGCATCCGGCGCACGGAGGGGCTTAAGGGGGTCGGAAAGCGGATGTCGGTCACGCTCTGGTGCTTTACGATCGCCTCGCTCTCCCTGGTGGGCATTCCGCCCATGGGAGGTTTCTTAAGCAAATGGGTCATCGCGTCAGCCGCGATCGGAAGCGGCATCCCCGTCTATTCCGTGCTGGCGCCCGTCGTCCTCCTCATTTCGGCTCTTCTTACGGCCGGCTATCTGCTGCCCGTCACGGTGGACGGCTTCTTCCCGGGGCGCGGGGATGACACGGCGGAGGAGAAGGCGGCCGGCGCGCCATCCGGCGGACACGCTCCCGCTGACACCGCTTCTTCGGCTGAGCCCTCCCTCCGGATGATTCTTCCGATGGCGGTTCTTTGCGCCGGCGCCCTGGCCGCGGGCCTTTTCGGCATACAGGCCGCGGGTCTCTTCGGCTTTTGATGTATGAGGCGGCCCCGGCGGCCGCGCACGTATGAGTATATGATGCTGCGCATGGACAGAAAGCGCAGAAAGGAGTCGACAAGTTGCCTGAAGAAATCCTGATCATACCGATTCTGCTGCCGATTGTGTGCGGAGTCGTGATGCTCCCTCTCCATATGCGGTCGGACCGCGCGCGGGATATTCTGTGCGAGGCGGCGGCCTGCCTCACGTCGGTCCTCGTCTGGGTCATGCTGATCGCCGGGAGCCGGGAGCCGGTCACGGTATTCAGCTTCGCCCACGGCTTTTCCATGAGCTTCCGCGTCGACGGCATGGCGTCTCTGTTCGCGGGGATGGTCTCCCTCATGTGGCCGTTCGCCCTGCTCTACGCCTTCGACTACATGGAGGGAAGCCACCGGAAAAATGTCTTTTTCGCCTTTTATCTTGCCACCTACGGCGTGACCCTAAGCGTCGCCTTCGCGGCCAATCTCGTCACGATGTACGTCTGCTTCGAGATGCTGACCCTGGTCACGATTCCCCTGGTCGTCCACTACGGCGACCACGAGAGCAATTACGCGGGCAGAAAATACGCCGCCTACACGATCGGCGGCGCCTCCCTGGCCTTCTTCGCCGTGATCCTGACCAGCATATACGGAAACGGCGGCGTCTTCGTGTACGGCGGCAGCCTGACCGGGGACTTCAGCCCCCACCTTATGCGCGTGGCCTTCCTGCTCGGCTTTTTCGGGTTCGGGACCAAGGCGGCCGTATTTCCCCTCTACGACTGGCTGCCCCAGGCCTCCGTCGCGCCCACGCCCGTGACCGCGCTTCTTCACGCGGTGGCGGTCGTCAATTCCGGCGCCTTCGCCGTGATGCGCATGACCTGGTACGTCTTCGGGCCGGAGGTCATGAAGGAGACGAGGACGCACATCTTCTGTCTTATGATCTCGGTCTTCTCCCTGCTTTTCGCGGCGGTCATGGCGGTGAAGGAGCGGCATTTCAAGAGGAAGCTGGCCTTCTCGACGGCGAGCAACCTCTCCTACATGCTGCTCGGCACCATGCTCATGACGCAGGGGGGCTTCGTCGGCGGCATGGCGCACCTGCTGTTCCACGGCGTCATCAAGATGGCCCTCTTCCTCTGCGCGGGCGCCTTCATGCACTTGTCCGGCAGGGAATACGTCTACGAGCTCGAGGGCGCGGGACGGAGAATGCCCGTGACCTTTGCCTGCTACACGATCGGCGCCCTCTCCCTCATCGGAATTCCGCCCCTGTGCGGGTTCTTCTCAAAGTGGGAGCTGCTCGCCGGATGCGCGGAGGAGGGGTCGGTCTGGGGCCTGATCGGCGCGGGATCGCTGATCGTCTCCGCCTTTTTGTGCGCGGTCTATACGCTGACGGTCTCGGCGCGGGCTTATTTCCCTTCGGAGGGAAAGGACCGCTTCGCGAAGGAGGGGTCGCTTAAGGAGGCGGGCCCCCGCATGCTGATTCCCATCGTCCTCTTTACCGCCGCGGATCTCGCGCTCGGCCTCATGCCGGAGCCGGTTCTGTCCTTCCTGCGGCAGATCGCGGGCGGGATACTCTGATAAGAAATACGCTATCATAAGAGGTGAGTGAACGTGCTCCTATTCATCGTAACAGTACCCATCATCGGCGCCTTTCTCATTCCGGCGGCAGCGGGAAGAGGAGAGCGGGCAAGGGACATGACGGCCGTCTCTGTCACGGCGGTTACCATGCTGCTGTCCCTTCTGCCCCTCTTTGCCGGCGCGTCGGGCGGCAGCTGGCTTGGCACCGCCTCTTCCGGGGCGGCGGGCTTTTTCTCCTGCAGCGCGGAGATCCCGGGCCTGCTCGGGGAGGGCCTCTCCTTCACGGCGGACGGCTTCCGTTCGGTCTACGCGGCCGTGACCGCCTTCATGTGGCTCTTCACGTCCCTCTTTTCGCTCGAGTACTTCGCGCATGAGCGGGAGCACCTGACGAGGTACTGGTTCTTCGTGCTCGTCACGCTGGGGGCGACGGAGGGCGTGATGCTCTCCGGCGATCTCATGACGTCCTTCGTCTTTTTCGAAATCCTGTCCTTCACCTCCTTCACCTGGGTTATCCACGAGGAGACGGAGGAGGCGGTCCGCGCGGGATACACGTATCTGTTTATCGCCGTGACCGGGGGACTCATCCTCTTTATGGGGCTTCTCCTCCTCAAAAATGCAGCCGGTACGCTTTCCTTCCGCGAACTCGCGGCCATGCGGGACGGCGCAGGGGCCGGGCGGGCCTTCTCCGAAAGGGGCGACGTGCTCGCGGCTTCGATCTGCATCCTGATCGGCTTTGGCGCGAAGGCGGGCATGTATCCCGTCCACATCTGGCTTCCGAAGGCGCATCCGGTGGCTCCGTCGCCGGCCTCCGCCCTTCTTTCCGGCATTCTCACCAAGGTCGGCATCTACGGGATCCTCATGACGTCGCTTCACGTGCTGCCGGGCGGGGCGGTGTTCGGGGAGACTGTGCTTTTCGCCGGGGTGATCACGATGGCGCTCGGCGCCGTGCTCGCACTCTTTTCCGTCAATCTGAAGCGCACGCTCGCCTGCTCGTCCATGTCCCAGATCGGCTTTATCCTTACGGGAACGGGCATGTACCTGCTGCTTCAGTCAGCCGGCATCGCGGAGGGGGCGGAGACCGCGCTATCGGGCGTGATGCTTCATATGCTGAACCACTCGCTCATCAAGCTCACCCTCTTCATGGCGGCGGGCGCCGTGGTCATGAACGCGCACACCCTGGATCTCAGCGACCTGCGCGGCTGGGGCAGGAACAAGCCGTTTCTTAAGGCCGCCTTCGCGCTCGGGGCGCTCGGCATAAGCGGCGTGCCCCTCTTTAACGGATATATCAGCAAGACCCTCCTTCACGAGGGCATCGTGGAGGGCGCGCTTGAGGCTTCGGAGATCGCGGGAGGTCTTATCCCCGTGACGGCGGGACTTTTGAGGTCCGCCGAGTGGATCTTCCTCATCTCCGGCGGGCTCACCTTCGCCTATATGCTGAAGCTCTTCATCTGCATCTTTGTCGAACGGCCGGCGCCGGACGGGCGCGCGGCGGAGAGCGCGTCCTCGCCCCGTTGCATGAATGCCGTGAGCACGGCGGCGGTCTTCGGCTCCTCCCTTCTGATGGCGGTGCTGGGTCAGCCGGCCCTCATGACGCGGATCGCCGCGCACATGACCGCGGACGCGGAGATCCTGGGATTTCGGGCATTTACATGGGAGAATCTGAGAGGCGGGCTCATCTCGCTTGTCATCGGGGCGGCGGTCTATCTCGTGATCGTAAGGTATCTGCTCCGCGACAGAGACACCGGCCGCTATCTGAACCTTTGGCCGGACCGTCTGGACCTCGAGGAGCTGGTTTACCGCCCGCTCCTTACGCGCGTCCTGCCCGGCTTCTTCGGCGCCGTCCTCTCCGTGTTCGGGGAGAACCGGATTCTCGCGCCCTGCGCAAAATGCGCCGTCCTGGCCGGGAGTATCATCGGACGCATTTTATCCGACAGCACGGATGCGGCGGTCGTGCTCCTTCGGCACACCTTCATGCGCGAGCGCCCGGTCCGGCGCGTGCCTGAGAAGGAAAGCCGCATGATGGTCTTCCTCGAGGCCTCCCACGAGGCGTCGCCGCTGCTTCGCAACTTCTCGTTCGCGCTTATGATGAGCTGTATCGGCATCCTGGTCACACTGGGCTTTGTGCTCTGGTTTGCCGTATAAGTGAGCCGATGACACGCCCGCTCTTGCGCAAAAAGACTGCTCAAACTATAATAATTAGAGCCCGCCGATGCCGTCGCGGGGCGCGGCGCACGGCGGAAGGATCAAAACAACACTCCGGAGGATGTTCCGTATGGCATCTGCCAGAAACACGGATAAAAACAGAATAAGGAGAAGAAGACTCGGAAGACTGGAGGAGATCGACGCCCTGGAACTGCCGGATCTCGACGACGTGGACCTGGACGACGGGGGTCCGGAAGGTACATTTCCGGACGGTGAGCCGTCCGGCGGCGAAACGTCTGACGGTGAGGGCGGCGCCGCTTCCGCGGCGGCCCCTTCGGGGGAATCCGCGGAGGACAGGCAGGCGGCGGAGGATGCCGCCGCGGAGGCGGAGATTCTCCGCATGGACGGAGCCGGTATGTCCGGCGGGCCGCTTGTGATGAAGGAGGAGTCCCCCGCGGCGCCTGATTCGCAGGCCGAAGGGGAGGATCCCTTTGCGGCTTCTGACGCGCAGGCCGGAGGGGAGGATCCCTTTGCGGCATCTGATGCGAAGGCGGAAGACGGGGATCTCTTTTCGGCGCCCGGCGGCGCGGCCGCAGGAGACGGCGCCGGCCCCGCATCTCCGGAATCCGGCAGAACCGATGCCGGCGGCGGAGATGACGCAGCAGACAGAACCGATGCCCGCGGCGAAGCGGAGGCTCCCGCGGACCAGCCCGAGAATCTGATCGAGGCGGCGGCGGAGATCAACAGCCGCATGCCCTGGACGCGCATTTTCCGGAAGAGACGGATGGAAAAGGCCCGGGAGGAGGCGCTCTCGATCGAGCGCGACGCGATTGTGCTCACGGAGTGCGACCCCGGGACGGGCCTTACGGAAAAGCAGGTGTCCGACCGGACCAAGCTCGGCATGGTGAACGTGACGAGCACGGACCACGTCCGGACGACGCGGCAGATCGTGCTGTCGCACACGCTGACCTATTTCAATTTGCTGAACCTCGCGCTCGGTGTGCTCGTCTTTCTCACCGGACAGTTCAAGAACATGCTCTTTCTGGGCGTGATTGTGAGCAACGCCGTCATCGGCATCGCGCAGGAGCTGAAGGTGAAGCAGCTCATCGACCGGCTGAGCGTCATCACGGCGGCTAAGGCAGACGTGCTCCGGGCGGGGAAGAAGAGCAGCATTTCCGTAAATGAAATCGTGCGGGACGAGATCATCTTCCTGAAGCCCGGCGACCAGATCGTCACCGACGGAAAGCTGGTCGGCGGCGTGGGGGTCGAGGTCAACGAATCCATGCTGACGGGCGAGTCCAACGCCCTCCGCAAGCGCCCGGGCGACCCGCTCCTTTCCGGCAGCTTCGTCGTGTCCGGAACCGGCACGATGCAGGCCGAGAAGGTGGGAGACGACTGCTACGCGGCGACCATCGTCGCGAAGACGAGGAAGAAGCGCCGCGCGTCCTCCGAGATGCAGACGGCGATCGGCAGAATCATCAAGATCGTATCGGTCGTGATCATCCCGCTCGGCCTCCTGCTCTACAGGAGCCAGCACGCGGCGGCGGTCACGACGGCGGCCCGCTACGGCTACGACGCGAGGTGGATCTTCAGCGAGTCCGTCGTGCGCACGGTCTCCGGCATCATCGGCATGATTCCGGAGGGACTGGTGCTTCTCACATCGGTCTCCTTCATCATCGGCGTCGGCCGCCTCGCCGCGAAAAATGCCCTAGTCCAGGAAATGGAGGCCATCGAAGCCCTGGCCCGCGCCAACATCATCTGCACGGACAAGACCGGCACCATCACGACCGGCACGCTCGAGGTCAGCAAGCTGATCGCCGTGGGAGACGTGCGGGCGGAGACGATCCGGACCATTATGGCGCACATGAACGGCGCATTTTCCGATAAAAATGAGACCCAGGAGGCGCTCGAAAAGTATTTCGGCAAAAAGAGCGGGTGGACGGTCACGGACCTCATCCCCTTTTCCTCCGAGCGCAAGTTCCGCGCGGCATCCTTTGAAAAATACGGCTCCTTCGTGGTCGGCGCTCCTGAGTTCCTCGTGCCCGACAACCGGACCGTGCTCGATTTCGTGGACGGCTACGCGAAGCAGGTCTACCGGTGCCTGCTCCTCTGCCGCTCGACGGGCATCTCGTCCTACGACAACAGCACGGGGCACCTGCACCCGATTTCGGTGATCGTCATATCCGACATCATAAAAGAGGACGCCAGGGACGTGTTCGACTATTTCGCGAAGGCGGGCGTCCAGGTCAAGGTGATCTCGGGCGACAACCCGGCGACGGTTTCCGCCGTCGCGGCCAAGGCGGGCGTCGCGGGCGCGGACCGCTATGTCGACGCGTCGACGCTTCCGGCCAATCCCGTAAAGCTCGCGCAGGAGATCGCGAAGTACAATGTCTTCGGGCGCGTGAAGCCCGAGCAGAAGCAGGCATTTGTGCGCGCCTGGCAGGTGAACGGCAACACGGTCGCCATGGTGGGCGACGGCGTAAACGACGTGCTCGCGATCAAGGACGCGGACTGCGGCATCGCGATGGCCAAGGGCTCGGACGCCGCGAAGCAGGCGGCGCATATCGTGCTCATGAACTCGGATTTCACCTCCATGAAGGATATCGTGAAGGAGGGAAAGACGATCATCTGCAATATCGAGAGGGTCAGCTCCCTCTATCTCACGAAGACGATCTACTCGGCCCTGCTCAGCCTGATCTTCATCATTCTGGCGAGAGCCTATCCCTGGACGACGCTCCAGATGGGCCTTATCAACGTGGTCGGAATCGGCATGCCCTCCTTCCTCCTCACGCTGGAGCAGCACGATGAGTGGAAGGCGGAGGGCTTCGTGATGCACGTCCTCCGGACCTGCCTGCCCGCCGCGATCACGATGGTGGGATCGGTCATGCTGGTCCAGATCCTGAGCGGCCTCTTCCGCTGGGACGCCGAGATGACCTCGTATTTCACCCTCATGCTGGGAGGCTTTGTTGCGATGCTGGTCGTGGGCGCGGTGTCCTGGCCGCTCAACCTGTGGCGCAGAATCGTCCTTACGGCCTCTGTGGCGGTCTTTGCGGCGGCCATCCTGTTCCTGCCCGGCTTCTATGACATCCACTCTCTGTGGACGCCGTGGACGCTTCTCCTGCTTCCTCTGGGGATCCTTGTGATCATGCTGATCTACTGGACGAGCCGGAAGACCAACAAGCTGGTGGAGCAGTACGAGGAGAGACGGTCCGGGCGCCGGCACCGGGGACACGCGCGGCTCTGAAAAGGGCGGACCGCGGGAAATGCGGCACTGCGCGCAGACGGCGCGTGTCCGCGAAGGCTCCTTCGGAAAGGGGCTGACAGCAGGAAAGGAAACGGATATGTATCTATTTACGGGGCTCGGCAACCCGGGCCCGCAGTACGCGAAGACGCGTCACAATATGGGCTTTGACGTCATAGACCTGCTCTCGGAGGAATACCGGATTCCGATGAGGGCAGGCTCATTTCATGCCCTGTCCGGAACGGGGCTCATCGGCGGGCAGAAGGTCCTGCTCCTTAAGCCCCTCACCTACATGAACCTGAGCGGCACAGCGGTTCAGGAGGCCGTGCACTACTACAAGCTCGAGCCGGAGCGGGATCTCGTCGTCATAAGCGACGACATCGACCTCGCGCCCGGGCGGCTCCGCATCCGTAAGCAGGGGAGCGCGGGCGGCCAGAAGGGGCTGGCTCACATCATCAAATGCCTCGGAACGGATCAATTTGTCAGAATCCGCGTCGGGACGGGCGCGAAGCCGGAGGGCTGGGAGCTGGCGGACTGGGTGCTCTCCAGGATGTCCCCGGATGACCGGAAGGCGGCGGACGAGGCCATTGACCGGGCGGCGAAGGCCTGCGCCGAGATTATATCGGGTGGTCCGGACCGCGCCATGAACCTGTACAACGGCTGAAGCTGTGACCAAAGTTACCATAAGAATCCGGCATAATTCTGTGGATAAAGTGGATAAAATCGTGCATAAGTCCTCTTACATCCCTTAAACAGGGGAGTTTTTGGCGGCAGAGCCTGTGGATAACCCCGGTTTACGTCAGTTGACACGGTATTATGGGATTCCTTTCAGCAATTGTTGGCAAAGATTTCAAGAAATAGACACACATTTTCGGCATGATGGAAGAGGTCCCTCCGGAAGCGGAAGGCGGCCGCGGTTCACGGACCTGCGGCGGGGCGGAAGGCGGATGCGCGCTTTACAGGCGGCCTCATTTCCTGTAAACTCACAGCTTATGAGATTAAGAAATATACCCGAAGCAAAAGACATCGTCGCGGCGAGCCCTCACGTGGTCCACGACCCCCGGAGCCGCCGCGGCAGCTGGAAGAGCGGCAGGCCGCTCTTTATCGAAATCGGAATGGGAAAGGGGCGCTTCATCATAGAGACGGCGTCCGTTCATCCCGAAAATGACTACCTCGGCATCGAGCGCTACGAATCGGTGCTGTTCCGCGCGTGCGAGCGGATGGACGGCATTCCCTACAGCACCCCCGCGGACCAGCTCGAGCGGGAGGCGGACCCGGAGCGGGAAGCCGGTTTTGTCCCGCCGTCGAATCTGCGCTTTCTCTGCATGGACGCGGCGGAGCTGCCCGAGGTCTTCGCCCCGGGCGAGGTGGACGGCATCTATCTCAACTTCTCCGACCCCTGGCCCAAGGCGCGCCACGCGAAGCGGCGGCTCACCTCGAAGGAATTCCTCGCCCGCTACGAGAGCATCCTCCGCTGCGGGGGCAGGATCGAGTTCAAGACGGACAACAGCAGCCTCTTCGAATTCTCCGTGGAGGAGATCGGGAGCGCGGATCACTGGGAGATAGAGTATGTGACCCGCAACCTGCACCGCGACCCGGTGCTCGGCGCGGGAAATATCATGACGGAGTACGAGAGGAAGTTCTCGAATCTCGGCAACCCCATTATGAAGCTGGCGGCGGTGTACCGCGGTCAGTAACGGCAGACGGCGGCGCCACGCGGGTGCCTGTCAGAGATGGACAGGGGCGTCACACGGATATCTGTCAGAGACGGACAGGGGCGTCACGCGGATGCCGGCCGGAGACGGACAGGGGCGTCACGCGGATGCCTGTCAGAGATGGACGATGGAATCACATGGATACCGGTCAAATACAGCAAACGGAAAGGGGAAAAAGATGAAACAGAAGATGATGAAGGCAGTGACACTACTGGCTGCGGCGTCGCTCATGTGCGGCGTGATCGGCATGACGGGCTGCGGCTCGGATACGGGAAACAGTGCCTCGGAGGAGGCGGTCGCGCTCGACGGAGACGAGGAACTGGAAGGGGATGAGGATCTGGAGGGCGAAGACCTCGATGAGGCAGAGGAGATCGAGTTCGAGGATGCCGATGACGAGGGCATCACGGTCGACGACTTCGAGGAGGAGCCCGAGACGCCCGAGGGCCAGGCCTTTAACGAGTACCTGGAGGCAAATCAGGTGGACGCCCTTCTTGAGACCCGCAAGAACATCAGGTTTTCCGAGACGCTGAACAACTCCGACGGCTCCGAGTATTACTCCTATGAGCTCTACGTCGACCCGGATATGCGCGCGGTCGATTACAACTACGGCGACAAGGAGATCATGTCCAAGGACCGCTACGACGGCTTCGATTCCGAGGTCAACGTCCCGGTGCGCTACGTATTCCTGAACGACGAGGAGCGCGAGGAACAGATCTCCGGCTCGAACGACCTGCTCTACCTGTGGCCCGGAGAAACGGTCGAGGAGATGAAGGAGGACGGGGACAATCAGGTATTCATGTCCTACGTGCGCGACCCCGAGATGGTGGAGATGTCTCTTTACGATGAAAATGTCACCATCGAAGACGGCGACGTTCTCTCCCGCGAGACCATTTTCAATAAGACCACGAAGGAGCTCGTGAGCTCCGTCGTCACGCTCGTCAAAAAGAGCGGCGACGAGAAGGAGGTCAGCATCAGCGAGCTCAAGACCGACGGCGACGTCTACACGCCGGACGCGGAGCTGATCGCCAAACTCGACTCCAAGGATTCCCACAAGCTGGAGCTCACCCTCGATCCCGGCACGGACGAAGAGGTGGTGCTGAAGTCCGAGGTCGGAAAGGGCTGCATGTTCTACCCCGTCATCTACGACGGCTATACCTTCTACACCGACAAGGAGTGCACGAAGGAGGCGGATGAGAAGGCGCTCGAGGATACCGAAAATGACATCATCCTTTTCGGCAAATACGAAGAGGGCGACCTCGAGGGCGAGGAATACGTCCTCGGCGACGAGGAGGTCGAAGATGATATCGACTACGACTCCCTTGAGGGTCAGGAGCTGACGGATTCCCAGGTGGCCGAGATGTTCGGCGTGGATGAGGAGGACATCGCCGGCTGATAAAGGCGGGCCGCGGTATGCGCGGGTTCCACTGATAAAGAGGGGAAGTTTACATACAGATCCGGCTGACAAAAGCAGGCGGCGTACATGCAGATCCGGCTGACAAAAGCAGGCGGCGTACATGCGAAGCCTGCCCGTATAGGAAATAAAAATAAGGGACAGATTCATCGGTTAAACAATCGATCAATCTGTCCCTTTCACTATGCCCTGTTCATGCCGCCTGCCTGTTCGGGAAAGCAGCCGGCGGGCGGCTCTTTTATTCTTTTATGAAGGCTTATTTGAGGAAGCCGTTGATAATCTGCTCTTCGGCCTCGGCTTCTGTGAGGCCGAGCGTCATGAGCTTGATGAGCTGCTCGCCCGCGATCTTTCCGATGGCCGCCTCGTGAATCAGCTCCGCGTCCGTGTTGTTCGCCTCGAGGGAGGGAACGGCCAGAATGCGCCCGTGATCCATGATGATGGAGTCACACTCCGTGTGGCCGTGACATGGCGCATTTCCCGACAGACATGCGTCGAACTTCTGATAGGAGCTGTCGCGGGCGACTGAGCGGGACACGACATCTGCGCTTGATCCCTCGCCGTTCAGGTCAACCTTGTAGGTGCTGACCGCCGACTGTTCTCCGTGCGTCATGAGACGCTCTTTCACGATGAGCTTGGCGCCGGCCGCAAGCTCGGCTGTCGTCACGCGCTCCGTCGAGTCGACGCCCTTGATCTGGACCATCTCCATCTCGGCGTAACTGTCTTCTTCCATATACACTTCCGTGCCGGGATTCAGAATCCGCTTTCCGGTCCCGTCGCCCTCTCCGTAATGCTTCTCGACATAGCGGATTCTGGCGCCCTTGCCGACATAGAAGCGATGAATGCCATCGTGCTCCGAATCCTGCACGCCGCAGTTGTGAATGCCGCAGCCGGCGACGATCACGACATCGCTGCCCTCGCCGATATAGAAGTCGTTGTAGACGACCTCCCTGAGGCCGCTCTCGCTTAGGACGACCGGGATGTGGACGCTTTCTTTCTTTGTTCCGGGCTTGATGCGGATATCGATGCCGCTCCCGTTCTCCTTGGTAGTGATCTGGATATTCGCCGTGCTGTTGCGGCCGGCGCTCACTCCGTTCGCCCGGATATTGTAGGCGCCTTCCGGCACGGTATGCAGGTCGGCGACTTCTTCGAGAATTCGCTTTTGAATCTGGTCAATCATGATGTTATTGGCTCCTTGCTTGTATTGTAGGGTGTATTTTCGGTAGGATCAGCGGATTTTCCTCAGGCTCATCTGTAAAATGCTTCTGCGGGTCCGCTGCTGTCAGTTTTTTCCGGTCTGCTTTGCGGCCGGTATCTTCAGAATGCTTTGCAGCCGGTTTCTGCGGTCTGCCTGTCGGCACTCGGTGAGAATGATCTTAAAAATCAGACAAGGCGTTCACATCCCGTCACAGCTGCCGATGTGCCGATGAGCTTCGGAAGAATTTCTTCCCGGGGCCCGGCCTCGCTGATTCTTCCGTCTGCAACGACGATGATCTCATCAGCGATTTCCAGAATTCTCTCCTGGTGGGAGATGACCAGAATGGAGCTGTTCTCGATAGATGCGCGCATTTCCTCGAACACCCGGATGAGGCTCTGGAAGCTCCACAGATCGATGCCCGCCTCCGGCTCGTCGAAAATGGAAAGCTTCGTTCCTCTGGCAAGAATGGTGGCGATCTCGATTCTCTTCAGCTCACCTCCGGAGAGGGATGCATTGACTTCTCTGTTTATATAATCTCTCGCGCAGAGGCCGACTCTTGAGAGATAGTCACAGGACTCATTGATCGAAAGCTCCTTCCCCGCGGCGATGCGGAGCAGATCTATGACCTGGATGCCCTTAAATGTGACCGGCTGCTGCAGCGCATAGCTGATGCCGAGCTTTGCCCGGGAGGTGATGTCCGCGTTCGTGATGTCGTGGCCGTCAAATATAATCTGTCCGCCTGTCGGCTGCTTTACGCCGGCAATAATGCGGGCGATGGTGGACTTGCCTCCGCCGTTTGGTCCGGTGATGACGACGAACTTGTTTTCTTTGACGCTGAAGCTGATGTCCTGCAGGATATCTACATGTCCCTCGGCGTCATCGACATCAAACCGGATGTGTTTCAGTTCAAGCATGGTGATTAACTCCTTTAAATATGTGTTTTTATATTAGCGCAGTTTTTGATCTGTGCAGTTTCATGTGAGCGCAGTTTTTGATCTATGCGGTTTCGTATGAGCGCAGTTATGGTCTGTGCGGTTTCGCATGGACGCAGTTATGATCTGTGCGGTTTCGTATGAACGCAGTTATGATCTGTGTGGTTTCGTATGGGCGCGGTTATGGTCTGTGCGGTTTCGCATGGGCGATCTTATCAGGTGCAGCTGCCGTCTGTCTTTGCCGGCTAGTTTCTGCAGGCAGCGGAACAGGCAGTGTGGCTGCACTCTTCTGTGTTTTCGCAGAGCTTTACGCGCCCGCCGGCAAGCCGGAGCACACGGCCCTCAACAATCATCGCAGCTATTTTTTTCCTGGCGGAAGCGTAGATTTCGGTGACAGTTGTCCGGGAAATCTGCATGATGGACGCACACTGCTCATGCGTGCATCCCTCATGATCCATGAGGCGGATCGTCTCGTATTCATCCAGTGTGAGAAATAGTGCCTCTTCGCAGCCTTCCGTATCTCCGCCTGAGAGAGCGGCGGTATCAGCATCCTTGCCGCTGCGCAGGGCAGAGAAGTCAGCATTCTTGCCGCTGTGCAGGCCGGAGAAGTCAGCATTCTTGCCGCTGTGCAGGGCGATGAAGCTGTCATATTCCGGCATCGCGCAGATTCTGCGGTATCTCTGGGGTCTTGCCATATTGCAGCCTCCATTTTCGTCATATGTCGATTATAGCACGGGAAGTGATACTGTCAACTGTGATTTTGCGGTTCACCGGTCGATTCATAGAAGCGGCTGGCCTGAAAGCAAGGCTGTCGCGGCATTGAGGCCAACGATCTCCCTCCCCTTGGCCTGAGAACCTCGCATATACCTGCAGCAGGCCAATCAGGCAGGGCGGCTGGCCTGAAAGCAAGGCTGTTGCGACCTTCAGGCCAACGATTTCCCTCACTCTGGCCTGAGGACCTCGCATATACCTGCAGCAGGCCAATCAGGCAGGGCGGCTGGCCTGAAAGCAAGGCTGTTGCGACCTTCAGGCCAACGATTTCCCTCACTCTGGCCTGAGGACCTCGCATATACCTGC
>CAYLHR010000011.1:18152-23505 GCA_964383335.1 uncultured Lachnospiraceae bacterium | reverse complement strand
AAACAGAAACAAATTGTGCACAATTTCGTTTATAGCATATTTTCCATCGAATGGCTACATCTTTGCGGAATTCAGGGGATGACAAAGAGGTCATCCCTGTGTATAATTAAAACCGCTATACATGGTTTTGATTACTACATCGGAGGCTTTTATGTCTGACTACGTTCTTAGCTGCTGCTCTACCGCCGATCTTACCGACGCATATTTCAGAGAGCGCGATATCCATTATGTCTGTTTTCACTATGAAATTGACGGCGTGACACATCCCGATGATATGGGCACTTCCATCCCCCTGCCCGAATTCTACCGCCGCATGACGGAGGGTGCCATGACGCACACCTCCCAGGTATCCGTCGGAGAATATACGGACTACTTCGAACCCTTTCTGAAGGAAGGGAAGGACATTCTCCACCTGACCTTAAGCTCCGGCATCTCGGGCACCCTGAACTCGGCGGAAATTGCCGCGGAGGCGCTCAGGAAAAAATACCCGGACAGGAAGCTCTATGTCGTCGACTCCCTCGCCGCGTCCTCCGGCTACGGCCTCCTCATGGACGCCCTGGCGGATCTCAGGGACAGGGGAAAGACCATCGACGAAGTGAAGGACTGGGCGCTTGCCCACCGCCTGAACTGCCTCCACTGGTTCTTTACCTCGGACCTCACCTTCTTCATCCGCGGAGGAAGGGTATCCAAAACCGCGGGCTTCTTCGGAAAGGTCCTTAACGTCTGCCCCCTCCTTAATGTGGATTCAAAGGGCTGCCTCGCGCCGAGAGAGAAAATCCGCACAAAGGCAAAAGTCATCCGTGAGACGGAGCGGCGCATGGAGGAGGAAGCGGAGGGAGGCACCGGCTACACGGGAAAGGTCTTTATCTCCCACTCCGCCTGCATGGAAGATGCGAGGGCGCTGGCCGACCTCATAGAGGCGGCATTTCCTCATATGAACGGCAGGGTGCAGATCTTCGATATCGGAACGACGATCGGGAGTCACACAGGTCCCGGAACCGTCGCGCTCTTCTTCTGGGGCAGACAGAGAACAAACTGATTCCCCCGTCCTGTTCTTCACGCTTTTTCTGGATTTTTTTGTCTGTCAGGGCTAAAATAATAACATCGCATTCATGACCTCCCGCCATGTGCGGGAGGCTTTTGTTTCAAAGGGCAAAGGGGCAGAACATGCTCAGATACCTGAAAAAGTACCGGATCTACGCTTTCCTCGCCGCGCTTTTCATGATAGGCGAGGTTGCGGTCGACATGATTCAGCCGCAGCTGATGGCGAGAATTGTCGACGACGGAATCCTGGGGCTTCGAAACGGAGGCGTCCCGGATATTCCTCTCATCGCGTCGACAGGCACCGCCATGATCCTGGTCGTTCTGCTCGGCGGCATCTTCGGCGTTCTATGCGGCGCCTGCGCGAACATCTGCGGCCAGCGCTACGGAAATGAGCTGAGAAAGGCCGCCTTCGACCGGATCATGCACTTTTCCTTTGAACAGACGGACGCCTTCACGACGGGCTCCCTCATCACAAGGGTCACCAACGACATCACACAGGTGCAGCATCTCGTCACCGCCTCGGTGCGGGGATTCATCCGGAGCTTCACCTTTCTCGTAAGCGGCACCGTGATACTGTTCAGTATGGATGTGCATTTTCTCGCGGTCGCCGCGTGCGCTTTTCCCCTCGTGCTGCTCGATATCCTGTTTGTCCTGATTCGGACAAACCCGATGTTTGCGGCCCTGCAGGAGCGTCTTGACGGCCTCAACACTGTCATCCACGAAAATGTGTCCGGCTTCCGCGTCGTCAAGGCCTTTGTCCAGGAGGACTGGGAGACGGAGCGCTTCAACAGATCAAACGAGGATCTTGTCGAGACCCAGCTCCGCGTGCTGCTGCTCATTTCCATGCTGCGCCCCGTCATGAATATCGTGCTCAATATCGCGGTCGTCGCCCTCATCTGGACCGGAGCCGCCGGGGTCCGGGCCGGGAACCTGGAGGTCGGCCGGATCATGGCCGCCGTCACCTATATCACGCAGATTCTGAACGGCATGATGATGCTGGCCATGCTGTTCCAGACGCTCTCCAGAGGCATTGCCTCCGGCAGGCGCGTAAAGGAAGTTCTTGACACAAGGCCCGTCATACAGGACGGAGGCCGGCTCCCGGCGGGAGAAGCGGCCGGCAGGAATCAGAAGGAGGATGCCATGTTCGGATGGAAAAAGAAGAAAAAAGATGCGGAAAAGGCCGCGGATCCGGCCCCGGAGGTGACCTTCACCTCCCTCCCGGACGACTCAGGGGAGCCGCCGGCCTATACGCTCATAAAGACTGAGCCGGACCGGGAGGAAGATCCGGAAAATGTCCCCTACTACAATCCCATGCTGGGCATCGGCGCCCCGCAGGACACCCCCTATGTCCCGGGCGGCTCGGTCTCCTTCCGCGGCGTCTCCTTCACCTATCCGGGCAGCTCCTCCCCGGTCCTTTCGGATATCAGCCTCGAGATCCGGCCCGGTGAGACCTTCGCGATCATCGGAGCGACCGGCTGCGGAAAAACGACGCTCGCGAATCTGATCCCCCGCTTCTACGACGCGGCAGAGGGAACCGTCCTCGTGGACGGAATCGACGTGCGGGACTACCGGCTGGACGCCCTGAGGGAGCGCATCTCCTTCGTCACCCAGAAAAATGAGCTGTTCGGAACCACCATCCGCGACAACATCTCGGTCGGAAAGCCCGATGCCTCCGACGAAGAAATTCAGGCCGCCGCGCAGGCCGCGCAGGCGGAGGAATTCATCCTGTCGCAAAAAGACGGGTACGAAACGGAGGTCGCGGAGGGCGGCATGTCCCTGTCCGGAGGACAGAAGCAGCGCGTCGCCATCGCCCGCGCGCTTCTTAAGGGGGCCGAGATTCTGATTCTCGACGACTCCACAAGCGCCCTCGATCTGCTGACCGAATCGAAGCTCTATGAGGCTCTGAAGGAGCGGTTCGGCGGCGTCACAAAGATCATCATCGCCCAGCGGATCGCCTCCGTGAAGGACGCCGACCGCATTGCCGTCATGGAAGCCGGCAGAATCGTCGGGTGCGGGTCTCACGCCGAGCTTCTTGAAACCTGCCCTGTCTACAGAGACATTTGCGAATCGCAGCTCAAAAATGACGGCGGAGAGGCGGAGGCGGAAGAGCCCTCCGACTTTGAAGTTCTGGATTACATGGACCCCGATAAAAAAGAAACGGACGGATAAACAGATGGCTATGAACAGCAGTCCGCCGAAGGCAAATACAAATCTCGGCCGTCCCCGGGGAGGCCGGGGCATGGCCGCGCCCGTCGAGAAGCCGAAGGACGGCTGGGGGACCATGAAGCGGCTCATTTCCTGCTTCAGGCCGGAGATGCCCCTCGTTCTCCTGCTCATGCTGATTGTGATGACCGGCGTCGCCGCGTCCGTCCTCGCTCCGTCCTTTCAGGCCGGGGCAATCGACAATATCACAAACGGACAGTTTGACGCCCTGCCCCGCGCCCTCGCGGTGATGCTCGCCGCTTACCTGACCGGCAGCGCGGCCGCCTGGGCGCAGGAGATCGTGAGCGCGCATCTCAGCCAGCGCGTCATAAAGAGGCTGCGCACCGACCTGTTCCGGAAAATCGTGCGCCTTCCCGTCCGCTATCTCGATACACACTCACACGGCGATATCATGAGCCGCATGACCAATGACGCGGAGAACATTTCAAACGTGATCTCCCAGTCCCTGAGCTCCCTGTTCTCGGGCATTCTCACCCTCATCGGAACCGTCGCAGTCATGCTGCGCTACTCCCCGCAGCTCACTCTTCTTTGCTGCAGCACTGTTATCCTCACTTTCGCGTTCACAAGAATCCTCTCCCGGTATATCAGGAAATATTATCTGCTCCGCCAGACCCTCCTCGGCAGAATCAACGGGATCGTCGAGGAACAGATCGGATGCTTCCGGACCGTGACCGCCTACGGCATGCAGGACCGCGTCGTCGGGGATTTCGCGAAGGTATCCGACGACCTCACACGCGCGGGCATCATCGCAGACGTCATCTCTTCTTCGGTCGGCCCGGTCATGAACATGCTGAACAATGTCACCTTTGTCGTCGTCGCGGTCTTCGGGGCCTATCTGGCGGTACGCGGCAGCATCACCGTGGGCATTATCTCCGCCTTCATCATCTACGCGAGACAGTTCTCCAGACCCATTAACGAGCTCTCCCAGCTCTACGGGCAGATCCAGACTGCCGCTGCGGGCGCGGAGCGCGTCTTCGATGTGCTGGACGCCCCGGAGGAGGACGCGTCCGGAGACCTTCCCCTGAAGACAACCGAGGGCGCCATCGAGTTCAGCCATGTCAACTTCTCCTACGTGCCCGGAAAACAGATCATCCACGACTTCTCTCTCAAAATTGAGAGCGGAAAAAAGATTGCGCTGGTCGGATCAACGGGCAGCGGCAAGACAACAATAATCAATCTGCTCATGCGCTTCTACGACATCGACAGCGGAACCATCACCATCGACGGAAAGGACATCCGCAACATTGCCCTCAGGGACCTGAGAGACACCATCGGAATCGTTCTCCAGGAAACCGCCCTGTTCACGGACACCGTGCGGGCCAATCTCGCCTACGCCTGTCCGGGCGCCTCCGACGCTGAGGTGCGGGAAGCCGCCTCCGACAGCTACTGCGACGGCATGATCGAATCACTTCCGGAAAAATACGACACCGTCCTCTCCTCTTCGGGCGGGAACCTCTCGCAGGGCCAGAAGCAGCTTCTTACCATCGGTCGGGCCTTTCTCTCCCGCCCCGACATCCTGATCCTCGACGAGGCGACCTCAAATGTGGATACGCGGACAGAGAAGCACATACAGGACGCGATGATCCGGCTGATGGAAGGGCGCACCTCCCTGATTATCGCCCACCGCCTGTCGACAATTCAGGACGCGGACACGATCGTCGTCATGGATCAGGGCCGCATCGTTGAGACCGGGAACCACGAGGAGCTGCTCGCGCGGAAGGGGCGGTATTACGACCTGTATATGACGCAGTTTGCGGGGCAGGCGACCTGATTCAACAAGTATCGTTTGTGGATCAAGATTCCTGAGTCTTTTCATCCGCAGGGAAAACCGGGTCATCACCCCATTCGTGAGCTTGTTAAGCAATTCTGCGTTTTTCCCCGGGCGGCTGCTTTCGTGCCGGGGAGTTCGACTTTCGCGCTGGGGAATTCGACTTCCGCGCTGGGGAATTCGACTGCGAAGATATGAAAAACTCCAACTGGACAGGCTGCTGGGGGAATCTGTAGCATCTCTGAGTTTTTCCCCAGCCGGTTGCTTCCGCGCTGGGGAATTCGACTGCGAAGATATGAAAAAACTCCAACCAGTCAG
>CAYLHR010000011.1:681-18052 GCA_964383335.1 uncultured Lachnospiraceae bacterium | reverse complement strand
GGGGAATTCGACTGCGAAGATATGAAAAAACTCCAACCAGTCAGGACTGTTGGGGAAATCTGAAGCATCTCTGAATTTTTCCCCAGGCGGCAGCTTCCGCGCTGGGGAGTTCGACAGCGAAGATATGAAAAAACTCCAACCAGTCAGGACTGTTGGGGAAATCCGAAGCAAGGCTGAGTCTTTCCCCCAGCCGGCTGCTTCCCCCTTGGAGAAATCGACAGGGAAGATAAGAATAACCTCCAATAGTCCAGGATGTTTGGAGATTATTCTTATCTTCCCTGTCGATTTCCTCAAAGCGCAAGCTCACGAATGGGGCGATGACTCGTTTTTTTCCTGCAGATGAAAAGACTTAGAAATCTTCATTCAAATAGCATAGTTTATGAATCAAGACACACCGGCCAATGTTCATAAAAAAATACATGCTTTTCCTTGCCAAGTCTTTTTCAAAATGCTAATATGAAAATATAAACAATTTAATCTTCAGGGCGGGGTGAAAGTCCCCACCGGCGGTAACAGTCCGCGAGCACGTGTCTTGAAAGGCAACGCATGATCCGGTGGAATTCCGGAACCGACGGTATTGACTGCGGCGCAGTCTGAGTCCGGATGGGAGAAGAATGGATGTAATCTGTTGGCTCTGGCGATTGATATTGCCGGAGTTTTTTGCGTCTGTTATCTGCTTCCGATGTTTTCGAAAATCCCGTTCTCCGATCTGAGTATCAGAAGAAGGATTTGTCGGATCCATCAAACATGCACCCTGGATCCTTTCACAGGAGGTGTATTATGAGCAACTACACATCAGCGTTGAACCCCGAAGCGCAGGTTTCAGCAACCAGGAAAATGGTCTTTATAGGCGTTCTGGGAGCGGTATCCTTCGTTCTCATGATGATCAATTTCTCATTGCCGTTCGCTCCCGCTTTTCTTAAGTTCGATATCGCGGAGCTGCCGGCTCTCTTCGCGGGCTTCTTTATGGGACCTGCCGCCGGCTTCGTCGTCATTATCGTCAAGATTCTTCTGAAGCTCGTGATTCAGGGCACTGACACCGCTTTTGTGGGCGAATTCTCCAATCTCGCCGGCTCTGCCGTCTTCGTGCTGATCGCAGCCTTTATCTACAAGAAGAACCGGACGAAAAAAGGTGCGGTGATCGGAATGCTGGCCTCTTCCATCGCAGTAAGCGTTCTCTTCATTTTCATTAACGCCTACGTGATGTTTCCTCTTTACTCGGAGCTCTACGGCATGCCCATGGAGGCGATCATCGGGATGGGTTCAGCCATCAATCCCGCAATCAGGGATATGACGACCATGATGCTCTTCAGCGTCTTTCCCTTTAACCTGTTCAAGCACATCGTCACTTCACTTCTCACCTTCCTCGTCTATAAACGAGTGGGAGCAGCTCTTCGCAGGATACTGTATACATGATCAAAAAATTCAACTGGATGGATCCTCCGGCCCCTGTGCCGGAGGATCAGATTTCTCTGTTTCTGAAATCGGATCTGATTATTATCGGTGCCGGGCACGCCGGCACATGCGCGGCGCGGGCGGCGGCGGAAGCCGGCGCCGATGTTATGATTCTCGAGCAACAGCCGGACAGCAGCCAAAGGGTTCTGGGCATCGGGGAAATGGGCTACATGAACTCGCGCTGGCAGAGAGAGCGCGGCATCCCTCCCGTTGATGTCGACACCTTTGTGAATGACTGGCAGCTTCGGACAAACAACCGGTCCAATTACCGCCTGATCCGGATCTACGCCGAACGGTGCGGGGAGTGCTTCGACTGGTTCATCTCCCCCCTTTCCGATTCCGAGAAGGACCGGATCCGTCCCATGATGACGCCCGTGTCCGCGAATATGCCCGCCACTCAGAACGGGATACACGCATGGACCGGGACACCCAATATGGGTATGTCACTTATGCGGAAAGCGCTGAAAGAGAATCAGAGACTGGCATCCGCCTGCGGTGCCCGCTTTCTGTTCGGAACAAGAGCCGAGCAGCTCACGACAGCCGACGGCGCGGTGACAGGCGTCACAGCGATCGATCCGGATGGCAACTGGATTCAGATCGCGGCAAAAAAGGGTGTCATTCTTGCCGCCGGAGACTACAGCAGAAACAGGGAGATGTGTGAGGATCTTCTGGCGGAATGTGCCGACCTCCTTGATGAAGGGGACTTTCTCGGACATGGCTGGGACGGAAGCGGCATCCGCATGGGCGTCTGGGCGGGAGGACGGCTTGAGCCGAGACCCCAGCCGTCCGCAGGCGGAAACTACTCCTTCCCGGGATTCGACACAATCGGCTCCACGGCGTGTCTTCGCCTCAATGCGCACGGAAAGCGCTATTCCAACGAGGGCTTCGGGAATCATGTTCTGGCTGCCATTCCCGGCGCGCGGCAGCCGAACGGTATGCTCTGGAGCATCTTCGACAGCAGCATCTTTGATGAAGTAACCTGGCAGGCGCCCTGCAACGCTTCCTTCGACTATACGGATCCGGACAGACTCGGCCGGCTGCACGATTCTCTGGCAGAAGCCCGGGCCCGAAAGGGACGGACGGTGATGAACCGTGACCAGGCCGGTGATCTCCGGCCCTTATGCTGCGCGGATTCCATCGAGGAGCTCGCCGCCGCGATCTACCCGGATCCTGAATCCCAGCAGAATATGGCAGATTCCGTGAAGCGCTACAATGAGCTCTGTGAGATGAAATATGATCCGGACTTCGGAAAGGAGCCCTTTCTTCTTCATCCCGTCAAAAGGGGTCCCTTCTACGCGAGCGGCCAGTACAAGGACAGCCGCCGCCCCTTCGGGCAGTCAATGAAGATTCTGGTGACGGTCGGAGGCCTGCTGACCGATGAGAATCAGAATGTGCTCGGTCGGGACTATGAACCGGTTCCCGGACTGTACGCCACCGGAAACTGCTGCGGCGGAAGATTCGGTCTGCATTATTCGACCTCCCTTCCGGGCCAGAGCATCAGTATGGCGCAGACGCTGGGCCGCGAGGTCGGGCGGTACCTGGCGGAGACCTGAAAACAGCTCTGTCTGAAAAGAGCTCTGTTATGTGTTGTATTCGGACAGCAGTTCCGACAGATAATCCATATACTGTTTTCTGACGGAAGCGGGCTCCACCAGACGGAGCCCGTTTCCGATTGCGGTCAGCCATCCGAAAAACTGCCGGCTCACGGATACGGGCACGACAGCGATGAAATGATCCTCGCCGTCCCTCGTCATTCTGATCTCACTTCCGAACCGGTCTGTGATCACTCCGGCCAGCTGATTCTCACAGCGGAGAGTGACTCTCGTCTCAGGTCCGCCGAACATTCCGAAGGTTCTCTGGGTCAGCGAGGAGATATCAAAGTCCTCGAAGGCCGCGGCCCCCTCCCGCCCGTCCGACACGATTCTCGTCCTCAGCATCTTGTCCACGCGGTAGAATTTGATCTTCTCCGCCAGGTCATCGTAGGCAATCATGTAGTAGTTCTCGTCACTCCAGGTGAGGGCCCAGGGGCTTACCTGGTACCTGGCCCCGCCCCTGCGGGGTACTACCTTCCTGTCCGGCGTCGTCTCACCGTACTGAAACGCGACCTGACAGTCCGTCTGCATCGCCCTGTGGATATAGTCTACGCTGTAAAAAACTTTCTCGTTGTAAGTCTTGACCCTGTTATGCACAAACACCGTGCGCTCAAGCTGCTTCGCGCCGGCGGCAGACGTGAGTGTTCCCAGCTTCTCGATCAGCTCCCCGGTCTTTTTTTCCGTAATAAACTTGGATGCCTGTACGGCATCCGCGAGAAGTTTCAGCTCCGAGAGCTCAAATTCGCGGCTCGCCAGATAATAGCCGCCGTTTTTTCCTCCGTCCGCCACAAGGATGTCCATTCCGAACTCCTCCAGAAGGGCGACGTCCGAGTAAATGGTCCGCCGGTTCGCGGAGAGACCGTGCGCCTGCAGATACCTGGAGATGGCGCCGGCATTGACAGGGTGATCCTCATCGCTGTTCTCAAGCAGGCATTTCATTGTGTAAAGAAGCGCAAGCTTATGACCGTTGGTCCTGGCTGCGCCTCTCTCTTTCTCAGTATCCGGCATAATTCCTCTTTTCTGTTCCGATGTTTCGAAAAACGGATTTCAGGTGCCGGTACCTATTATAACCCGCTGAGGACATAAAATGAACCGTGAAGGAACAGGACGTTCAGCACACAGGAGCGGAGCCCGGTCAGCCGGCCTGCCGGGCGGACCCCGCCGCCATGGATGCGAGCGCTCTCTGAATCCTGCTGATGTGGCTGTCCGTAAACTTTACGCGGACGGGCAGCTGGTCTGTGAGCACATAGTTTCTGCAGATAAATCCGATCAGCCGGTTCTCATGCTCCTTGTAATGAGGCATTCCCCTGAAGTGCGACAGAATCTCCTCGATAGTGGGAAAACTGCCGTGGTGGCGGAACATATATTCCAGTATGATGAGATCTATCTCCTGCACTCCGGCGGCCTTTTTTCTCTTACTATCCGTGCTTCTTCTGTTATCCGGGCCGTTTTTGCTGTTCATGCCTCTTTTGTTATCCACACAGTTTCTGCTATCCGCATAGTTTTTGCCATCCACACAATTTCTGCTATCCACATAGTTTCTGCTATCCATACAGCTCCCTTCTTTCTCCCCTTTGTGATCGTCAGTCTCCATCATCCATGCACTCCCCGAAAGCATGGAACGGAACGGATTCAGTCCTCCTCCAGATAATCCAGGTATTCCGCTTCACTTGCAAACAGGACATAGTTTCCGTTCACATATCCCATATAGCCCGCCGCTGTTGTATACCCTTTCATCATGAACCTCCCTTCAGGTCTGGTGGATCAATTCAAACCGTGTTATTCAGGTTGATTCTATTATGGCGTATTTTCTGTACATATGTCCTGACAGAAAGCGGTATTATGTGCATTGTAATACACATAATGTGGCGTTTTTCATTCCATCCACTTCTCCTCTGTCCATACCCGGCGTTCACTGTCGAAGAACGCTTTCGTAAGATTCGGGCTGATAACCTCTGTCCATGCCCGGCGGCCACTGTACAAAAAACACCGGGCCTCCGCCCGGTGTTTCCTGTTTCCGTATCAATAATCTTCCATCCGGTCTGTCCCGATCCGGGCCGGACGCGGCTTCACCTGATTTTGAACTCCTTCACCTTATGTTCGTTGATTCCGTCTCCCGTCGCCCCGGTGAGCCCGATATAGGTATTCTTCTTCAGATCCACTTCGTCCTGTTTCAGCACCAGACCTCCGTCCAGATAGACGCAGAGGGTCCTGTCCGAGTAAGTGACCTTTACCGTGTGCCAGCGGCTGTCATCCACTCTGTCGTCAAGCTTATAGGACAGGTGGTTCGAGACATATGTCTGTATGACGGCGACGTGCTTCCCGGCCGGATCCCCCGCATTACGGGGATAGGAATCCAGCTCCACCCCGTAGTATCCCTCAAATCCCAGATTGCCGCCCTCGGCACCGATTCCCGTCCTTTCGGCCAGGTTGAGCACGATGCCGTCTGCGCCGCCGTAGGACTGTTCTCTTCCGCCCCCGGCCCAGTACCGGAAGGTCACCGTCATGCGCTTTGACGTATCCAGAGGCTTAGGATACCAGGCCGCGCCGCCCTGCCAGGTCACGCACTCCGTCAGGCGGATGCTGCCGTCCTCCAGCTTTTTCGCGTCTCCGTAAAGAAGAAAATCATCTGTGATATCCTTAAGCGGCTTCACCCTGACAACGCACTGCGCCTTCTTCCCCCTGCAGGTGGCCGTGACCGTGCAGGTGCCGGGCTTAAGTCCCTTTATCGTGCCGGTTTTCCCGCTTCCCGTAAGAGAGAGAACGGAGGTATCCGAGCAGGTCCAGCTGACAGTCCCGCTCTTTCCCGTGACCGCGGCCTTCAGCTTATACGTATCGTCGACATAGATGGTGAGCTTCTTCTTATTCAGGGTGATATTCGTCGGCACTTCGAGCACGGTCACCCTGCATTTCACAGTTCTGCCCTTTACCCTGGCGCGCACGGTCGTGATTCCGGGCTTTATTCCCTTCACGACGCCCTTCCGAGTCACCGAGGCGATCGACGGATCATCACTGCTCCACTCTGCGTCCGCCTTCGTTCCGTTCAGGTAGGCTCTGAGGCGCTTTTTATTCCCTTCATAAATCGTGATCCGGTCGTCGCTTAAGGTGACAGAGATAATCTGCTTCGCGATTTTCTTAAATGTATTTGAGATATCCTTCCCGTCCTGTATGATATAATACTTGTCCTTAGAGGCGAGATCCTTCATCAGGCGCTTGCCGAAGGTCAGGCTCTTTCCCTTCGAGTTGTGGAAGAATCCGAGCGCATAGACGAAGCACTCCTTTTTCTTCATCTTCCTGTCGAGCGCGTAGACGGAATTCGCGTACCGGTAATACTTGTGGTCCTTTTTGGAATACCGGCCCGAGGAACTCTTCTTTCCCGTCTGGGGAAGGCCGTCGGAGCAGAGAATCAGATTTTTGATCACGCCTTTTTTGGACGGCGCTTTCTTCAGAAGCTTTCTGGCCGCGGCAAAGGCGGAGCGCATGTTGGTCTGCCCGCTCGTGCTGATCCCGCTGATGGCCCGGCTCACCTTTTTGTAGCTGGACGTGAAATCGCAGACCACAAGGGAGTCACTCCCGTAGGAGACCACCGCCACATAGTTGGTGCCGTCCGCTTTCATCACTGTCTTCGCGAACCGCTTTGCCGCCTTTTTGACCTGCGTCATGGGCGATCCCCTCATGCTGCGCGAGCGGTCAAGGACGAGTACATTGTACCGCACGGTCTTCGACGTCGCCTGATTGACGACCGAGACAACGCACTCCACCGTGGTTCCCCTGTACATGGCCGAGATCACCGTGCTGCCCTTCAGCCTGCCGGTCACCCTGCCCGACGAGGAAACCGAAGCCACGGAGGGATCGCTGCTGCCCCACACAGCTCCGGACACGGCTTTTCCGCCCTGCATCACCTTGAGCTTTACCGAGGATCCCTTGCCGATCGTCGTACTCGTTTTATTCATGGATATGGATGCCGCTTCCGTCCGGGAGTTTCCGAATACAAGAAACAATCCGAGAATGCAAATCATTGCCGCGACGCGGCCGTATCTCCCTTTCAGCATGAATTCAGTGCCTTCCTTTCTTCTGATTGCCCGTCGGAATGCCCGGGCCGCCTCACCGCTGTGCCGGAATCAGGCTCTCCAATGTCTCGAAGAGGGCCTCCGGCTGCACCGGCTTGCTGAGATGCGCATTGAGACCGGCCTGCAGACTTCGCTGCACATCCTCGTCAAAGGCATTTGCCGTGAGCGCGATGATGGGTATCTCCTTCGCGTCCTGCCGGTCCATCGAGCGGATCATTTTCGTCGCCTCCAGGCCGTCCATCTCGGGCATCCGCATGTCCATGAGAACCGCGTCGTAATAACCCGGCTCATGCTCCGCGAATTTTTCCACGCAGATCCGCCCGTTTTCCGCGAGATCCGTCTCCATGCCCCGGGACTGAAGGACCATCATCATGATTTCCGCGTTGATCTGCATGTCCTCTGCCATGAGGATCCGCCGTCCCTCGAGCTCCGCCCTGCAGGGCTTCTGCTCCGCCGAGCTGCTCTTCCGCCTGAGAGCGGACTTGAATTCCTCGAGGACTGCCGCCGCGAAGAGCGGTTTCGCGATAAAGCTGTCCACACCCGCCTCGAGCGCCTCCTCGAGAATGTCGTCCCACCGGTAGGCGGTAAGGATGATGATGGCTGACTCATTTCCGATGATGGAACGCATCCGGCGCGTCGTCTCCACACCGTCCATATCAGGCATCTGCCAGTCGACGAGAATCAGATTGTAGGGCTCGCGGCGCGCGTGGCGCAGCCGCACCTTCTCCACTGCCTCGGGTCCGGAACCGGCGGTCTCGGACCCGATTCCCGCCTTCTCAAGCACAAGCCTCGCGTGCTCGCAGGCGACCGGGTCGTCGTCGACAATCAGCACCGTCATCTGCTCCGGGCGGATTTCATCGCTTTCCGAATCCGCATCCCGCTTGGAGGAATCCGCCAGGGTCACCGTGACGGTAAAGACCGTTCCCTTCCCCTTTTCGCTCTCCACCTCGATGCTGCCGTTCATCATCTCGACGATATTCTTCGTGATGGCCATTCCGAGACCGGAGCTTCCGTATCTGCTCGTCGAAGAGGCGTCCTCCTGCGTGAATGTGTCAAATATATGCGGCAGGAACTCCGGGCTCATCCCGATTCCCGTATCCGAAATTCTAAAGCAGAGGACAGACCTGCCCTCAAAGCTGTTTTTCCTCTCAACCTGAAGCTCCACTTTTCCGCCGACCGGCGTAAACTTGACCGCATTTCCCAGAATGTTGATCAGCACCTGGCGAAGCTTCATGTTGTCGCCGATATAATAATCGTCGATCTCTCCGAAAATATGGCAGCTGTAAGTGAGGCCCTTGTCGCGGCACTGACCGCTGAACATGGTATTGACCGCCTCGAGCAGCCTGCGGAAAGAAAATTCCTCATTTTTGATCGTCATCCTGCCCGACTCGATCCGCGACATATCCAGAATATCGTTGATGAGATTCAGCAGGTGCTCGGCGGAGGTCCCGATTTTTTCGAGATAACCTCTGGTCTTTTCCGGAAGCTCCTTATCGCTCAGCGCGATATTGTCGAGCCCTATGATGGCATTCATGGGCGTGCGGATCTCGTGGCTCATGCTGGACAGGAAAGCCGTCTTCGCCCTGCTGGCCTGCTCCGCCGCTGCCAGGGCGTCGTTCAGCGCCTGGTTCTGTGCCATCGTCTTTCTGGTCTCAATATCCGCGTTCACGAAACACGCGCCGACACTGCGCACCGCGCCGTCATCCGCTTCTTCCGGATTCCGCACCTTCGCGAAGCGGACGCTTTCATAGGACTCCTTTCCGCCGCGGGATACTACATAGGTATAGGAGATCACCCGGTTTTCTTTCAGCCCCTCCCGGATCGCTTCCGGTTGTATGAACCGGAGGAACTCATCCAGATACTCCTCTTTTATGTAGCGTTTCGCATAAGCCGTGACCGATTCAAGATAACGGAACCGCTCGCCGACCCGGAAGCCGTCCGTGATATCCGAGTGAGCCTGATAGCATACGCCCTCGTCCCTGTCCAGCTCCAGATAATAGACACTCCAGTAATCCGCCGCAAGAGCCGATATCATCTCGGACTGCTGCGTCCTTCTTCTCTCCTCCTCCAGCAGCTTCTCCTGAAGGGCCAGCCTGTGCTCCATCTCCGCCTGCTTTACGCGGTTCTCCGCCTCCGATGTCTCACGCTCGAGCCGCAGCCTGGCGTTCCTCCTGCTCTGGGCAATAATATATCCGAACATGATGAGGAGCGCGAGCACCGTGAGGATTGACTGCACTATGCTCCTTATGATTATCCCGTCGGAAATCGCGCTGATCTCATCGCTGATCACGCTCTCCCGGATGAGATAGGTGAGCCGCCAGTTCGTCCCCGTAACAGGCACAAAGCTCAGTGTCTCGTGGATTCCGTTGTAGACGAAGGAAGTCTCCCCGGCACGCCCCTCCACGAAATCCAGAAGAAACGCATCGTAGGTATATCCCCTGTCGTACTCCGCCCTCTCCATCGCCTGGAGAAGATTGTCCTCCACCGCGAGGCCGCCGAGCACGGTGTTGCTGAGCGCGACGCCGCTTGTGGTGTAGATGTTGCAGAAGGTGGAGCCCTCATTTTCCGAGGTCATGGAGACTCCGGCCAGCATCTCCTGCATGTCGATCTCCATAAACGCGACAGACAGGGTCTTCCCGCCGAAGGCAAGGCTGACCGGGACAGCGATGACGACCTTTCGATCCTCGCTTTTCACATTCAGGATGGAGATCTCCGGCCCCTCGATGGTCCTGTAGTCAAAGTCATAATCCCCGATATTGTCCTGTGTTCCCTGCGAGGTGTAGATAAGGCCGTCCTCGTCGACGAACGCGAACTTGTCAAGAGAGTAAAGCCGCTTCATCCTCGACTGATAGGCCTCAAGGTGTGCCTTGTCGCTCAGGTCATTCTCCTCCATGAGTTCGACGGCCGTCTGCAGATCCCTGATCTTGCTCTTCAAATTGCCCTCGACGACCTGCTCGCGCCGGCCGGCCAGCTCATCCAGATAGAGAAGGCTCACCGTCCGGACTGCATCCTGTGTGTCCCTCGCCGCGTTTCTGCCCATCCACAGCGTTCCGGCGACGAGTATGATCAGGACGGCCACACTCCCCGCTAGGACAATTCCCGCGATTTTGCTGTTTTTTCCGGAATCCAAAATATCAGAACCTCCGTGTTATCCGAGTTCTATCGTCTCCCCCGGCTGAAGGACCAGTGCGTTCATTCCCTCCTCGCGCACCGACTGCGCGAAGGCCTCCCCGTCCTGGGTGATGTGCGGAAACGTATTATAGTGCATCGGTATCGTGAGTCTGGCCTTTATCATCTTAGCGGCGCGGAGAGCCTCTTTCGGCCCCATCGTATAGAAATCGCCGATCGGAAGGAGGGCCGCGTCAAGCTCCTCCTCCGCGAGCAGCTGCATATCCGTCATGAGGGCCGTATCCCCCGCGTGATAAATCTTCTTTCCCCCGATCTCGAAAATGAATCCGCTCGAGAGCGTTCCCGCCGCCCCGCTGCCGTGGATGGCCTGGAAGAAGCGGACTGATCCGAAGGGAAGAGGGACCTTTCCGCCGATATTTCCCGCCGTCACCCGGAGATCGTCGTCATCGAGCATGCTGTCCGCCAGATCGACGGTCGTGATGATCTGTGCGCCGCAGCGCTTCGCGACGGGCACCGCGTCGCCGATGTGGTCTCCGTGTCCGTGCGTAATAAAGATATAATCCGCCTCCGCCTCATCGGCCGTGACCGCCGCCAGCGGATTACCGGTAAGATAGGGATCCACGAGAAGGCGGTGCGTCCCGTCTTCGATCAGAAAACACGCGTGTCCCAGAAAAGTCAGCTTTACCATCATCATTCTCCTTTCCGAACATAATACACAGATTATACTTAATAATTTATCAAAAATTACTGTATTTGTATATCCGCTTCTCCCATATTGCGGCCGTCTGCGGACTCATCCGGCGCTCCTTGACTAATGCCGGAGAAAAACCGTAGAATAAGCGGGACACGTCAATACCGAACAGATCCTTCGGAAACGGGAGAATCATGAAGACTAAAGAAGATTTAAGAACACTGCTCCGCTCCATCGATCACCGCGGATATCCCGCCTACAAGGATACGCGCGGCGTCTGGCGGTTCGACCTCCATATTCTGTCCATCGACCGCGTGCAGGGTGACCCCTTCGCGTCCCCCTCCAATCTGAGCCTCACGGTCCCGGGAAAAACCGCGGGCTTTCCCCCGGAATACTATGAAAATGAGCACCGGCGAACAGCCCTCGAGGACCACCTGCTCCGCCTCTTCTCCCGGGCGGCCGCCTACGGTGAGCCGCGCACGGAAGAGACCCCTGAAAAGCAGGAGAACGGCCGGGGAGACTTCCGGGGCGGAGGACGCGGCAGACGCGCCGGGTCCGGAAAGAGCGGGCTCATCGCGACCACCCGGCCGGGACAGGAGGTCCTTCCGCGCACGGCCTGCCGCGTGAATCCGGAGAACGGCGACGTCACCGTCCGCTTCGAGGCGGGCTTTCCCGCCGCCGGGAGGACCATTCTGGCGGATGAACTGATTCATATGCTGTTTGATATCGTGCCGAAGACGGTGCAGCAGACGCTTCTTCACAGAAATATCGACCGGCGGCGCTTAAGAGAGGCGATCGGGCTGTCCGACGATATTGCGTATATCCGGGAGAAGCTGCCGGAGCTGGGCCTCGCCGCCTTTGTGGCAGACGGCTCCTGCCTTCCCAGAAGGAGCGGCGTCTCACAGCTTCCCATGAAGGATGCGGTGCGCTTTAAAAGTCCGGATTCCATGGCCGTCACCCTTCAGCTCCCTCACAGAGGGCCCCTTCGGGGAATGGGCATAAAAAAAGGGATCACGCTTATCGTCGGCGGAGGCTACCACGGCAAATCCACCCTGCTCACCGCGCTCGAGCGCGGCATCTACAGCCACATCGCGGGAGACGGCAGGGAATATGTCATCACGGACGGATCCGCCATGAAGATCCGGGCTGAGGACGGCCGCTGCGTAAGGGATAAGGATATTTCCCTGTTTATCAACAATCTGCCGAACGGAAAGGACACGGTCCGTTTCCGGACGGAGGACGCGAGCGGATCCACCTCCCAGGCGGCCAATGTCTCGGAGGCCATGGAGGCCGGCGCAGGCACGCTCCTCATTGATGAGGACACGAGCGCGACCAACTTCATGGTGCGGGACGAGCTCATGGCGGAAATCGTCCTCGCCGAGAAGGAGCCCATCACGCCCTTCATCTCACGGATCCGGGATCTGTACGATGTCTCCGGCATCTCCACGATTCTGGTCGCCGGCAGCTCCGGGGCCTATTTTCACGTCGCGGACACGGTGATCCAGATGGACCGGTATGTCCCGCACGATATCACGGAGAAAATCCGGCTCGCCCTGTCGGACCGCACAGCGCCGGCATCCCCGGCCGTCTTCCGCGCGCCGGGCTACAGGGAGCCCGATACCTCCGCGCCCTTCCGCCACAGCCCGGGGCTTCGCAGGGACCCGCGGCTCAAGATCAAGGTGCTCTCGGAGGACGCCTTCCTCCTCGGACACGAAGAGGTGGATCTCCGCGGGCTCGAACAGATCGCGGACCGCGGGCAGACCCAGGCGCTGGCCTATGTGCTGAAATATATGGAACTTCATATCCTTGACGGGAAAAAGACGCTGAAGGAAGCGGTCCGTGAGATGACGGCGCTCATGGAAAAGAGCGGTCCGGAGGTCCTCTTTGACGGCTCCTGCGTCAGATGCGGACTCTCCTGGATCCGCCCCCAGGAAATATTCGGTACCCTGAACCGGTACCGCGGATAGACTTCGGATTACCTCTTAAGTCCGATGATGCTGGCCGCGACCCAGCCGTGAACCGGCTTATCGATCTCCGCCCAGTTTCTGTCATCCTTCTCGCTGTAAATGATATGTCCGGTGAAGTTGACCTTCGTTCCGTTCTTCAGGGACTTGATCTGCTTATAATCCGAGCCGGGGCCGTTGCGGAGCGCCGCATTCTGGTCCGTCTTCGTGTTGATCACCTTCGTCACGCCTCCGACGACATCGTCCAGCGCTTCATCTGTAATTTTGTTCAATTTTTCAAGTTCACTCATTTTTTGTCCTCCTCTTGATCATCAGCCGGACTTTTGTCCGGCTTTTGCAACTATTGTAAATATTTTCAGACGATTTGTAAAGAACGGATTCTCTTCTTTCAATCCTCCAGGGAGTAACTGATCTCATCCAGCTCGGCGTGAAGGAACTCCCCCCAGCTGTACTGATTCATATAGTCCCCCAGATACTGATATCTCGACTGCTTTTTCTTCTCGAGCCAGTCGTAGAGATCGCACTCGATGAGATCCGCGGCGATGGCCATGCTGCCCCGCTGCTTGATGATGATCTCCGTGAGTTTCAGACGTGTCAGGGTATTCTGAAGATCCTGACGCAGATTGCAGAGATAGGAAGTCTTTTTAACCGGGTCCCCGTCGTCCTCCCACAGCGAGGCGATAATCTCCCCGTTCGTGGTCTGGGCTCCCCGGTTATTGACAAGAAGCGCCAGAATCTCCTTGGTCTTCGTGTACTTGAAGGCGATGGGCTTTCCGTCCACAAAAAACTCGAAGTTGCCGAAGGTCTGCGCGAATACCCGCTTCTTCTCCCCCTGTCCCGGAGGATTTCTCAGCTCCTTCAGCTCCGTTCCCACGCTCTCCTCCGTGACGGGAAGCAGCAGGCAGCCGCTGGCCCGGACGGCCATGGCGTCAAAGGCGTCTCCGCGCCTGCCCGTCAGATAAATCAGGTTGACCGAGGGGTGCAGGTCCTTCAGGTACTGCCCGAAGATGATTCCGTCCATCTCGGAGAGGGTCATGCCCAAAAAGGCGACATCGACCTTCTCGTCTCTGGCCGCCGCCAGCGCCTCGGGGCTGCTCCTGAAGCACTGCACCCGCGCGTCGGGCTGCAGGTCCCGGATATAGCCGGAGACCCTGTTCAGCGTGTCTTTCTTATTGTCCACGATAAAAATGTTCATGCTCACTCCTCCCCGGCGCCAAGTTCCACCGAGCGGAGTTCCTGATTCCGTCTCTGCTCCTCGGTCATGTGAAGGGGATCCATGGCCCCGACGAGCAGCATGCTGCCCCCGTTTACGACCGCGTCCCGCAGGCTTCCCGCCTTGAGATCCGAGATGACGAGCGCCGCGAACCGGTCATAGTTGTCCTCGTCGATCTTCGGAAAATGATGCTGCATCCGGTACCAGTGCTCCGGATCAAATCCCATCTCCCCGACATAGAGACGGTCCGCGGTCGCCTCGACCTCGTCCGGCCCCGCGATCATGCCCGGCTCCGCTCCGATATCGTCGCAGAAAAGCATGGCGTAGACGCGGAGGATCTGATCCCGCACCGTCTCCTTCTCCCCGTTCCTGCCGATTCTGCCCGTCTCGGAATCCATGACCCCGTAATAATACTCCTGGGCCTCCTCGCTCTCCTCAAAGCGGCAGATCGCCTCATAGAGCTTCCTGTCGATCAGCTGTTTTGCCATATATTCTCCTTTCGCGCGCATGCGGCGCGCCCGCACATATCATCCTACAGTCTCTGTCTCTCCACGAGCTCCGCGAAAAATCCCTTCTTCTCTATCAGCTCGTCGTAGGTTCCGTCCTCCAGGATCCTTCCCCCGTCGAGCACCAGGATCCTGTCGCAGTGCCGGATGGTCGACAGGCGGTGGGCGATCACGATTCTGGTGCACCTGAGGCTGTCCAGGGCCTCGGAGACCTGCTTCTGCGTCAGATTGTCGAGCGCGCTCGTCGCCTCGTCAAAGATCAGGATTCTGGGCTTCGGGGCCACGGCGCGCGCGATCATGATCCGCTGCTTCTGGCCGCCGGAGATTCCGCCGGATCCCTCCGAGATGATGGTCTGCATCCCCATGGGCATGGCCCGGATATCATCCGCGATGCCGGCCATCTCAGCCGCCTCCCAGGCCTCCTTCAGCGTAAGCTGCGGCGCGGAAATGGTGATGTTCGAGAAGATATCCCCCTGGAAGAGCCCGCCGTCCTGCGTCACGGTCCCGATCTTTTTCCGCAGGGACTGGAGATCCAGTCCCGCAAGATCCCTGCCGTCATAGTAAACCGCGCCCCTCTCCGGCTTCTCGAATCCGAGCAGGAGGCGGACCAGCGTGCTCTTTCCGCATCCCGTTCTGCCGACGATGGCGATATATTCCCCCGGATGGATTTTAAGGGAGAGTCCGTTCACCACATAGGGCATATTCTCGTTATAGCGGAAATAGACATTGTTGAGCTCGATGCTTCCGTTCAGCTGCGTGAGGATCTCCCTGTCCTCCGCCATCTCGGGCGCCTCCTTCAGAATGGGCTCCGCCATCTCGAGAATCGGCCTGATCCGGGCGATGGAAACCGCGATGTCCGACAGCGCCGCGAAGGCCCCCGCCACCTGTCCGTAGGATACGGAGAAGGCCAGATAGTCCGAGGGCTGTACATTGCCCCTGACCGCGAAGAAATAGAGCAGGATGCTTCCGGCAAAGGAGAGCGCCCTCATGACCGCCGCGTTGACCTTCAGAAAGACCGGCGGGTTGTAAGTCACCTCAGCGCTCTTTGTGAAGGCTTCGGCCCATTTTGCGAAGGCGCGCTTTTCGGCTCCCGCCAGCTTGATCTTCTGCACGCCGGAGATAAGTGCGAAGCTCACGCCGTTCTCCCTGGCCCCGAATTCTATCTGCTTTTTGCTGACGCCGATCTGCACGATGGCCGTCACAAGGCCGAACACCGTCGTCACAAGAATGACAAGCAGCGACGGGCCGACGAGGCAGGGCGCGAAGCGGAAGATCTGAAAGACATAAAGAAGCGAGACGAGAGAGACCATGCCGGTCGAAAATACGCTCCCCAACAGAAGATTCGCGAGCTCATTGACCGACTCCGCCCTTTTTTGCAGCTCACCGGAGGAATACTTCCTGAAAAATGAGGCCGGCAGCCCCATAAGCCGCATCATGACCGCCGCCTCGACGGCCAGGTCCGTCTTCATCTCCAGCCGGTTCATGAGCAGATCCCGGATCATGGAGAAAAGCTGTGAGGACACCGTCACGGCGAGGATAAAAGCAGCCGTGCCCGCGAGAAATGTCCGGCTGCCGCTCTCGAGCACCATGCCGGTCAGAACCTTTGTGATGTTGGGGATGATCAGCCCCGTCAGGGTCACGACCAGCGTCATGCACGCGAAAAGCAGCACGTCGCCGCTGCTTATGCAGTGCCGGAGCCATACGAAAAGATCCGGTATCCCGATGCTCTTAAGGGGGAGCGGCCTGTAGAAGCAGACGGCGTCCTCCGAGAAGGTCTCCGCCGTCCGCGGCGTGACCGGGATCTTTTTTGCTCCCTCCTTGTAATAATAGCCGAAGGTGCTCTCAGGCAGCACCGCGACCGGAAGGCCGTCCTCCTTCCGCCGCACGATCATGGGCCCGAAGCAGTCCTTCTGCCAGCCGGGACGCAGCTCGACGTTCCGCCGCATGAGCCCGTGCGGCCGCAGGGCGTAATCCATCTGCTCCTCCGCGTCCGTGATGCTCTCCGGAATGTCCGCGGGCTTCAGGCGGTAGTATTTTAAAATGTCATCGATGGCCGCCTTCGTCACCAGGCGGTCGTCGTCAATCTTCCCCGATTTACTGCTTCCCAGCACAACCGCTGCCATACCGAAAAGAGAGTCCTCGAAGATTTCCTGATCACTCATCTTCCGCAGTCTGATCTGCTCATCAAACCATCCCATCCGTCAGGAGCCCTCCTTTCTTCAGTCGCTGGAAATCAGCTGTGTATAGTAACCGCCCTTCGCGTACAGCTCCTCGTGCGTGCCGCGCTCGACGACTTTTCCCCTGTCAAGCACGATAATCTCATCGCAGTCGCGGATCGTGGACAGGCGGTGGGCGATCACGATGCAGGTGATGCCCCTGTCCTTTACCGCCTTTACGAGCTCGTACTCCGTTCTCGCGTCCAGGGCGCTCGTCGCCTCATCCATGATGATAATGGTCGGGTCCTGCGCGAGCACGCGCGCGATCTCAAGCCTCTGCCGCTGCCCTCCCGACAGATCCTTTCCTCCCTCGGAGAGTTTTCCGTAGTATCCCCCGTTTCTGGCCATGATATCGTCATGGATCTGCGCGTCCCGGGCCGCCATGATCACCTCGAAGTCCTCGATGGACTTATCCCACATCCTGATATTGTTGGCGATCGTGTCCTCGAACAGGATGATCTCCTGATCGACAACGGCGACGGAGCCCGTGAACACGCTGCGGTCTATTTCCGAAGCCGGCTTCCCGTCGAACATG
>CAYLHR010000011.1:0-671 GCA_964383335.1 uncultured Lachnospiraceae bacterium | reverse complement strand
AGCATCTTCGCCGACCCTGAGCTCGCGGCACGCCTGGCAGGGCGGGGCGGGGCGTCGTGCTCTCGAGCGCCAACTCCATCAACGTGGGGCTGCGGTCTATTTCCGAAATCGGCTTTCCGTCAAAGAGGATCTCGCCGCTCCAGGGCTGGCAGAGACCGGAAATCAGCTTGGACAGGGTCGATTTTCCGCAGCCGGTGGTGCCGACAAAGGCCACCCGGCTTCCGGGCTTCATGCTCATGGAAAAATGCTCGATGAGGGGAGGCGCAAGCCTTGAGTAGCCGAAGCTGACATCCCGAAGCTCCACGCTGCCGGTGAGCTTCGCGTACTCCTCCTTCTCCCCCTCATCGTCCGCGCGGAAGACCGCGTCGTCCTGATACTCCATCACGTCGTCCACGCGCTCCATCTGGGTCCGCATCTCCTGCAGGGTCTGCCCCGCGGAGATGAGCATCATGGCCGGATTCATAAAGGCCCCCATATACCCCTGGAAGAGCAGGATCATGCCGAGCGTAAACTCACTCCGCATGCAGAGCCACACGCCGAGAACGAGAACCGTGTAGTTGGCCGCCGCGGTCAGAAAAGACGGAATCAGACCGAGATAGGCATTTGTTTTCGCGTATTTGACCGTCTGGGTGTTGACGGAGGCCTGGTAGCCGGCCCATTTTCCGAAGAAG
>CAYLHR010000010.1:7910-23638 GCA_964383335.1 uncultured Lachnospiraceae bacterium | reverse complement strand
TAAAAAATATCTCTAACAGGTTAGGACTGTTGGAGGAATCCGAAGCGAGATGGAGCCTTTTCCCCAGGGGGAATCTTCGCCATGGGGAATTGACGGCGAAGATAAAAAATATCTCTAACAGGTTAGGACTGTTGGAGGAATTCGAAGCAAGATGGAGTCTTTTCCCCAGGGGGGCGGCTTTCGCCTCGGACCGGCGAACCCCTTCGTTCATAATTCTCACCAAGTTTTTGTCTCCAAAGTCCCTAAAAGCGCCTCAGGAGTTCCCAAAACAGAAGCTGATTCGCTTCGTTGATTAACCAGGAGTGTATGTTCAGTTAACCTGAAGCATCGTTTTTGTCAGGACGGATGAAATATTTCTTTATGAGGAGTCTTTCGACCGCTTTTAGGCACTTCGGAGACAGAGCCGTAATAAGACTTGCAAGCGAAGGGGCTCCGTATGCGGAGACCCGAAAGCGAGCCAGTCGCATTAGAGCTCCGGCTCTGAAGGCCGCCCGGAGAACCGAAGAAAGAAATATTTCAGGTGTCCGTCAGCATACCAGCTATTCATCAGCAAACTTGATTCAAATGGAATACTCCGTGAATCACATCCAAACATCAGCCATCAGCCACCGTCCGCCATCTGTACCGGCAGAACCACTCCATGCTATAATCTACAGGAAACAGATGTCATCATTCAGCAACAGCAATAAGAGCAGCAACAGGCGATACCTTTCTTCGGAGGCCTCACAGAATGAACAACATGGAAGATAAAAATGAAATCATGGCACACCGCATTGCCGAAGCTGTCGCGGCGTCGGGCGGCCGGGTCTACTATGTCGGCGGCCTCGTCCGGGACCGGCTCATCGGGCGTGAGAACAAGGATATCGACATAGAGGTACACGGCATTTATCCGGAGGAACTGAACCAGCTGCTCTCCGAACTCGGGGAAGTCCTCGAGATGGGGGCGAGCTTCGGCATCCTCGGCCTGAAGGGCTATGAGATCGATATTGCCATGCCGCGGAGCGAGACGGCGACGGGGAGCGGACACAGGGATTTTGACGTGATCGTGGATCCCTTTATCGGGGAGGAGAAGGCGGCCGTACGGCGCGATTTTACCATGAACGCGCTCATGCAGGACGTGCTGACCGGAGAAATCCTGGATTTTTTCGGCGGCCGGGAGGATATGGAAAAGGGCGTGATCCGGCACGTGAACGACGTGACATTTGCCGAGGATCCGCTGCGTGTGCTGAGGGCAGCGCAGTTTGCCGCGCGTTTCGGGTACAGAATCGCGGACGAGACGGCGGAGCTCTCCGCGGGTATGGATCTCACTGCGCTGGCGTCGGAGCGGATCATGGGTGAGCTCACGAAAGCGCTCCTTAAGTCGGAGCAGCCGTCCGTCTTCTTCAGAGAAATGCGCCGCATGCGCCAGCTCTCCCCCTGGTTCGCGGAGGTGGAGGCGCTCGAGGCGGTTCCGCAGAAACTGAAATATCATCCGGAGGGCAATGTCTGGAACCACACGATGCTCGTTCTCGACGAGGCGGCAAAGCTGCGCGGCCGGGCGTCCTGGCCGCTGGGTTTCATGATGGCGGCACTGGTTCATGATTTCGGCAAGGCGGAGGTGACGGAGACGGATGAAAGCGGACAGATTCACGCCTACGGACATGAGACGGCCGGACTGGAGATCATCCGGAACTTCCTCCTCAGAATATGCCGCGAGAACCGTATGCAGGACTACGTTCTCAATATGGCGCAGCTGCATATGAGCCCGAACATGCTGATCAGTCAGCATGCGGGAATCAAGGCATATATGCGGATGTTCGACCGGTCCTGCGAGCCCCGGGATCTTCTGCTTCTCGCGAAGGCGGATCACCTGGGCCGGAAGGCGGCCGCGGGCGAGGATCTGATTTTGGAATATGAGGAGACGGAGCGGATTCTGTCGGAGAAGCTGGCAGTATATGAGGAGAGGATGGCGAGGCCCTATGTACAGGGGCGTGATCTCGTGGCGGCGGGCGCGAAGCCGGGGCCGGCGTTTACGGAAGCGCTCCGCTATGCGCATAAGATGCGGCTGGCCGGCGTCCCGAAGGATCTCGCGCTGCCGCAGACCCTTGCTTATCTTAAGGGCCTTGACTGAAACAAACAGATTCACATCCGCTGTGTGATATAAAGGAAGCAGACAGGAGAGCCTTTACGGCGGTCCTACGGGAAATGCGGTGACGCAGTATCTGCATCACAAAGGAGCGTCCGTCACAGTGAGCATCCGTCACAAAGGCACATCCATCACAAAGCAGCAGGGGGAGGGATCAGCATGAGACATTATATCGGAATTGATCTGGGAACGACCAACAGTGCCATCTGCACCTTTGACGGCACGGAGACGCGCGTCTGGAAAAGTCCGGAGCAGTCGGACGTGACTCCCTCCGCCATCTATATTGACAAGAGGGGACACCGGTTTTTCGGCAGAAGGGCGCTTGAGATGGCGGCCTCCGCCGAGCAGAACTCCGCGACGCTCTTTAAGCGCTTCATGGGGACCAATCAGGTCTTTGAGCTGAAGGACTCCGGGATCACCCTGACGCCTGTGGAGTGCTCCGCGGAGCTTCTTAAGGCCATGTTCAGCTATCTGCCGGAGGAGATCCGGGAGGATCCGGAGACGGCGGCGGTCATCACGGTGCCGGCCGCATTTAACCAGATGAAGAAGGACGCGACGCTGGAGGCCGCAGGCAAGGCGGGGATCGCCAATGTCGCGCTCATGCAGGAGCCGGTCGCCGCGGTGATGAGCGTTCTGAGAAAAGATCCGGGGGAGAAGCTGTTTCTGGTCTACGATCTGGGCGGCGGAACCTTTGATGTCTCCGTGGCAAGGCACATCAGCGGGCACGTGAGCCTGCTCGCCCAGGGCGGGCGCGAGATGTGCGGCGGCCGCGACGAGGACCGGTGGATCTACAGGAACCGGATTCTGCCCTGGCTTTCGGAACATTTTTCGCTGCCGGCGGATCCGGAGGAGCAGGAGAAGTACCGCTCGATGAAGCGGACTGCGCTCTTTGCGGCGGAGCAAGCCAAGATCGAGCTGGCGTCGGCGGAAGAGACGACGGTCTGGCTCGACGAGCGCGCCCTGCACACGGAGGATGAGAACGGGGAGGAAATGTATCTCGATGTCAGCCTCACAAGAGAGGATCTCGTTCCCATCATTCAGCAGATGGCCGATACCACCGCTGAAATTACCCGGGAGACTATGAGAAAGGCGGGCGTGGCCGCCGAAAAAATTGACGAGATCGTCTTCATCGGCGGGCCGACCATGTACGAGCCCTTCCGGCGGGCGGTCTGTGAGCGCCTCGGCATATCCCGCGGCGTCGCGGTGAATCCGATGACGGCGGTGGCGGAAGGCGCCTCCATCTACGCGGAATCCATTGACTGGGAGAGCGCGGCGCACGGGCGGAGAGAGCGGTTCGAGGAGCTCTCGGAAAATGAGCAGATCCGGATCCGCTGTGAGGCGCGGACCTCCTCCCCGCGGGGAAAGATCGCGATTTTGAGCGCGGATCATGAGCGGCGGATCGCGCAGGTGACCGCCGCGGACGGGAGCTTCGACTCCGGCCCGGTCAATGTGGTCGGTCAGGCGGTCGTGAGCGTCCCCCTCGATTCGCCGGGCATTCACAGCTTCCGGCTCACCGTGCGGGATGCGGACGGGCAGGAATGTCTGGAGCCGCAGATGATTGAAATTACGAGGACGCTCGCGTCGCTTCAGCAGGTTCCCGCCTCCCACTCGGTGGCGGTGAAGGCCCTTGACCGCCCCGGCGGGACGCCGGTTCCTGTCTATCTCGTCGAGGAAAATGAGCCGCTTCCCAAAAGCGGCAGCCTCACCTTCCGCGCCGCGGACCGGCTCGTGGGAGGCAGCAGCGGCGCACTGGTCTTCAGTCTCTGGGAGGGGGAGATCCCGGATCCCGTGGATGACAACCGCTATATCGGCACCTTCCGGATTCCGGGAACGGCATTTCAGGACGGAACCGTGGAGGTCGGAGCCGAGGTGATCTGCGACTATGAGATGAATGAATCCGGCACGCTTCGGCTGGGGGTATCCATACCGGACGTCGGCCTTCGGATGAAGGACAGGAATTTCTACAGCCGCTACGAGGGACAGCGCGATTATACGGATGTATCCGGGCTCGTGAAGGAGATCAATGAACTGCTCGAGCGGACCGCGCAGATGAAGCGCCACATCGCCGACGCGCAGATCGGGGAGGTGCGGGATAAGCTGATGGCTTACCGGAGCACACTGGCGGCAACGACAGATCCTGAGGAGATCGCGGAGGTGGAGAACGGGCTGCTCGACTGCTACCGGGCGGTGTCGGATCTGCATCAGCGATACAGAAACGTCATGCAGAGCAGGGATCTCGACCAGGCGGTCTCCGAATTTGAGGAGTATTCGGGACATGCGACGGATGACGAAAAGGCATCATTTGAAAATCTGACGGAGGCGGCCCGCTTCTCGATTGACATGGGCTCTCCGGATTTTGAAAATCAGCTGCAGGAGATGAAGCGGAGAACCTCCGAGGTCCGCTGGAAGGACGACGGTTTTATCCGGAGGGTGTTCGCGAGCTACACGCTCTTCCCCGGGGCCTTCAGCGACAGGGCGGCCTACGACCGGCTGCGCGCCGAGGGACTGACCTGCCTGGAAAACGGGGACATAGACGGCGTGAGGCGGATCCTCCTCAGACTGACGGAGATCCGCGTGGAACGGCCGGACATCAATGTAGGGAGCATGTTTGAAGCGGTCAACATTTATCGCTGATCAGACTGATATTGCTGATAAGACTATTATCACTGATAAGACAAATATCGGTAATAAAACAGGTATCATTAATAAAACAGGTATCGTTAATAATACAGGCACCAGGGAGTTCGGATTATGGCACAGATGGGATGGCTGAGGAACGGAACCCTCCTTCCGGACGGAGTGCGCATCGGCACGCTTTATGTAAACGGCAGCGAGTGGCAGATTTATACCACCGACGAGGGCGGCTTCGCCCTGGCAGTGAAAGAAGCCCTCTATCGGAAATGGGTCAGAAACGAGTACGTGGAGGAATCCCTGTTTCTGCGTGTCCCGGAGGAAGCGGGCGGTGAGCCGCTGTACAGCGTGAGCGCGGAGAAGGGGGAGATGATCTCCTCTGCGGAGTTCGGGCCTTATCCGGTCAGCGCCGGACACGCCCGTTCGTTCGCGCGGGCTCTGCGGGACGCCGGGACGCGCCCCGGTGCGGTGTCGCTGGCCGACGGGATTTTCATCTCCCCCTTCGGCTGCCTGCTGCCCACGTGGCGGGACGGGAAGGAGACCGGCGCGGACCTCGTGCTCGGCAGGTGGCTCTGCGCGGGAATGAATGTCTCGGTCACGGACACCGAACACATGAAAAAATACGCCTCCTGGCTTTCGGACACGGACAGGAGAGAGCTGCTCGACATGCTGGGCCTTGACGAACAGAGCTCATCCGGCGGAATTCTCAGGATGCCCGCCCGCATCGATCCGGCCTGGAAGGGCGGAAAGACGGAGGGGGAGCTCGAGGCGGACCTGCGAAGCCGTGAGAAGGAGAGGCGGGAGCGCATGGAGGGGCCCTTTGAGCTGGCGGGCAGCCCGGTACTGGAGACATTTTTCAGGGACGAGATCCTGGACGTCGTGGACAGGGAGGAGGAATACCGGAGATTCGGTGTCGGATTCCCCGGGCCGACCCTGCTTTACGGACCGCCCGGAAGCGGAAAAACCTTTGCGGTCGAGCGGCTGGCGGAATATCTGGGCTGGCCCGTATTCCGGATTACGACCGGGAGCGTGGGCAGCAAGTATGTCCATGAGACCGGAAAGCTGGTCGAGGAAATGTTTGACGCCGCGATCCGGAACGCGCCGTCGGTGCTCATCATCGATGAGCTGGAGGCATTCCTGTCCGAGAGAGACAGTGCTTTCGGGACGCGGGAGATCCACCTCGAGGAGGTCGGCGTCTTCCTCCGGAGAATTCCGGATGCCGCGAAGAACCGGGTGCTCCTCTTCGGAATGACCAACATGTTTGAAAAGATTGATCCCGCCATTTTGCGGACCGGGCGGTTTGACCACAAGATCGAGGTGAAGCTGCCCGGCCCGGCGGAGGTCCGGGCGGTGCTCGAACGAGAGCTTCGGGATCTGCCGACCGAGGGGGATCCGGGGCTTTCGGAGCTCTCGGAGCGCCTGGCGGGAAGGCCGCTCTCGGATGTCACATTTGTCGTGAGAGAGGCGGGACGCATCTGCGTGAAGGAGCGCAGGAAGGCCATCGACCGGGAAGCGCTCGAAAAGGCGTGCGGAAAGCTCACTCCCGGAAAGAAAGCAAAGAGAAAGATCGGCTTCTGACGCGGAAGGGCCGGGAACAGATACTGCGGGGAGAACTTCAATGGACTGGAAAAAGCCGCTGTACGACTGCGCTGCAAATATGCAGGGAAAGGGAGATCCCCTTTCCCTTCGCCGCGCGGCCGGACAGTTCGCTTATCTTGGCGGCTACCGCGATTCTGCTGCGAGAGCGGAGCAATGTATCAGAGACTTCGATGCGCAGCATGAGGCGGTGCGCGGGAGAATCCGGGACGCGGGATGTTCCGGGGAGGTGAGCGAGGCGATCCGCAACCTGGTATTATTCTGGGGCTGCCCGGAGTATGAGGCGGAGCTTCAAACGGCCCGGGAGAAGGAGACGCGTCTTGCCCGGACCGAAAAGAGAAGGCGGATCCTCCGCGTTGTCCGGAGAGCGGCGCTCGCGGCGGCGGTGATATTTATTCTCATCACCGCGTACGGTTATCATATCAGCAGGACACATCCCGTTATCCGGCGGGAGGCTCTGCGGGCGGCTGAAGAGAAAGACTACGAGAAGGCCGCCGAACTCTATCATAAGATCCGAAACGGCCCGTTTTCCGAGGAGGCGCGCGCAAGAATTCCGGAACTAATGCTGGAGGCGGCCCGGCAGAAGATCGGGCAGGGCGCATTTGAGGAGGCGAGGAAGATCCTCGTTAATTACGGAGACGAGGAGGATTTCCGGCATCTCTATAAGGAATGGGGCATCGCCTGTATGCGGGAGAAACAATACGCGGAGGCGCTGTCCAGATTTAAGGATGCCGGGGACCACTCTCTGGACGGCCGGGTCTATTCTCTCTGGGCGGCGGACAAAGCGGACGGCGGCGATTATTACGGAGCAGTGGAGATTCTGGAGAGGGCGGACGACGAGGAGGGGCACAGCGCGCAGCTGAAAACGCTGAGAGAGGGGCGCGCCAGACAGGCCGCCGGCGAAGTGACCGGAACCGTCAATTATGTGAAGGCCGCCGAGACCGGCGCGAAGCTGGATGATATCGACGGACAGCTTCTCTACTGCCGCGCGCTTCGGGAGGCGGGATATGATCTGAAAAAAGTCTATCCGGACGGGGTGGTCATCCGCGGCCTCCATCCGGAGCAGTACAGGCCGACGGCGGAGAATCAGGGGATCGCGGAGGATCAGGAACTCGTCATTCTGCCGTTTTCCAGAAAGGAAGTCAATGAGTACGGAGTTGAGAGAAGTGAGAGCGCCCCGTATCGGTACATCAGTCCCATCCATTTTCGGGACAGGGGCGTTCCCTGGTCGAGAAGCGGCAGCGACGCCTTCGAGATGAGGCTTCTGCCGGATGTACTCTACGATCTGCCTGAATCCATGAGGGCGGAGAGTTTGGAGGCGTGCACGGTATTTCTGCTCCGCGACACCTTCTATCTGGTCGAGGGCTCGGTCGCCGTGCGGAGGGGAAAGAACTATTCCGGAGATTCCGGCGCCACCAGCCTTGTCCGGGACATGTCCTACTACAAGCTGCTTTCGGCAGCCGACAATGTCACCTTGTATGATAAGGAGGCACCGGATCGTTTTCATATCTTCGATTACAGGAAGGAGATGCCGGCTTATAAGCCGGATTTCGGCGAAGGCGCCGAGGGGGATGCCCTCCGTCAGATCTGGGAGAAGATGGAGCTGAAGGGGCAGATCACGGTCCCGAACGGAAACGCGGCCGAGATCGGGAGAAGCCTTGAGATCTGCTGGGGAAAGCCGGATCCGGAGTATCTGAATGAAACCATGAAACAGGCGGTTGAAATACTGAAAGGCATCAGAAATGGAGCAGAGGGAGAACGATAAAAACAGAATCCTGCTGAAGGACAATCCCTTCTACATCCTCCGCGCCATGCCGACGGACCGGCCGGAGGAGCTGATCGGACGGGCCGAGGAGCTGGAGCTCCTGACCGGGGTGAAGACGGAGGACGCGCAGAACGCGCTCCTGCATCCCAAGCTCCGGCTGGAGGCGGAAATTGCCTATTTTCCCAGGACTTCGGAGGAGCAGGTGGAGGCGGTCCGCAGCTATCTGGAGTCGGCGGGGATTGAAAAAAATGAATCCGCATCTGACCGGTATAAGGGGGGAGGTGGGCCCGTGCCTGATTTTGAGACGTCTTCGGTTCTCGCCATGTACAACGGCGTAAATGCCTTTCTCGCATACTGGCCCGTCACCGACGCGGCGAGCGCGGCAGCGGCCTGCTTCTGCTACGCGGGGATCGCGGACCATCTGTCCGGCAGGGAGGCCATGAAGGAGCTGAATGCCGACCGGGAAGAGGCCGGCATCGAGCCGTGCGAAAATGCTTATGAGGTCTCGGGGAAGCTGAGAAATCATATGGCGCAGACAGCGGATGAACTGGGAAGGCGCTGCGCGAAGCTGAAAATGAGCGAGGAGCTGGAGATCCTGACGATCCTGGCGGACGCCTACGCCGACACGGAGGGCGAATACTGCCGCTCTCCCTCGCTCGATGCGCTCGTCTTACGGCATATCGGGATCCGCTGCACCGGCGCGGCCTCCCAGGCGGCCTCAAAGGTACGGGAGATCGGGGAGGAGTACCGGGCCGACGCGGCGAAGTGCGAAAAGGATGATCTTTACTCAATCGTGCACTACAACAACACCAGAAAATACTGGAGAGGGCTGAAGCTGACGGAGCTGCTGAATGCGCTTGATATATGGAACCGCATGACGCTGCCGGCAAGGAGAATCGCCGGATTCAAGGGCTTTACGGACAAGGGCGCGCACGAGCTGTTTGAGTTTACGCACTCGCTCCTTAATTTCATGAACAACAAGTGCAGGGATTATGAGAATGCCTGCCGCCTGATCCGGGCGATTGCGGAGGTCTTTCAGGATGAAAGCCCCGAAAACAGGGCTCTCGTGCAGAAAAATCTGAAGATTATCGAAAAAAATGCCAACGTCCTCTGACGTCGGCATTTTTCAGATTTCCTCCCGGTTATAGGTGAGGAAGCCCTCCCCGCGGATCTCCCTGGCATCGGTCAGGATCATAAATGCCTTCGGATCCGTCTCCGCGACAATTTCGCGGAGCAGAACGGCCTGCTTTCTTGAGACGGCGCAGAGCAGCACCCTGCGCTCCTCGCCGGTGTACATGCCCTGTCCCTGAAGGACCGTGACGCCCCGGTTCAGCTCCTCGAGGACGGCGTCCGATATTTCGCGGTAGCGGTCGGAGATGATGTGGGCGGAGTAGGCATTTCTCGAGCCGTAGGTGATCCGGTCGGCGACCCAGCTGGTCAGCACGACGGAGATCGCGGCGTAGGTGGAGATGCTGATTCCGAAGATCCAGACGGAGAGCGCGATCACGAGGACGTCCATGAACTGCATGAGCCGGGCGGTGCTGATATGGGGAAATGCCCTGGTGAGGAGGGCCCCCAGAGTATCGGTTCCGCCCGTCGTGGCTTTTCCCAGAAAGACCATGCCGAGTCCGGCGCCCATCGACGCGCCGCCGATGACGGTGACGAGGAAAAGGTCGTCTCCAAGAATCGGGTATTCCGGCAGAATGAGCAGCCACAGGGAAAACACAACGGAAGTGATGAAGGTCCTCCTCATGAACTTCCAGCCCCGGATCCGGACCGCAGCCAGAATGAGCGGGATATTGAGCAGGATATTTGAGGCCCATGTCGGCAGGCCGCCCGGAATCAGAGGGGCCGTGATGTATTTGATGATGATGGCAAGTCCGGTGAAGCCGCCCGGCACCATCTTAGCCGGCGTGAAGCAGAGATTGGCCGAAAGCGCGGCCAGAAAGGTTCCCGCGGCGATCCACAGATAGTCTCTTCTTTTTTCCTTGCTCAGTACTCCGGCCATACAACTCCTCCTCTGACAGAAAAAAACAGGCATCGCCGCCAAGGGAAAACGCCTGTCTGATCATCTTATGTTCTCACGCGCGGACGGAGAATGTCCGCCTCATTTCGTGAGATTAATAGGATTCTTTTATATAATTTAGTGATATTATAGTAAAAGAAATCCGGATAGTCAATGTCCGGGTCAATGTCCGGCAGGTGTGCCGGATGACGGGAGAAAGGAAGAGACATGTTTCAATTTCGCCTTGCGGAGACCGCCGATCGGGAACGCATTTTTTCACTGTATCAGGCCGCAATCGGAACCGAGGGGTGCACGTGGGACGACACATATCCGTCCAGGGAAATGATGGATGACGATCTCTCCCGCGGCGGCCTGTTCTGCGCGGAGAGAGACGGGATCCTTGTGGGCGCCATCTCCATAGACGATGACCCGTATACGGACGCCCTGGATGTCTGGGATGAGGCCCTGATGCCGGCGGCGGAGCTCGCCCGCGTCGTGGTCTCAGAGGAATGCCGGGGTGAGGGAATCGCGCCGCGGATGTTTCGCGAGATGCACGGCATTCTTCGGGAGCGGGGATACAGGAGCGCCCACTATCTTGTGAGTCCGGAGAATCAGAAGGCGCTTCACGCCTATGAGACGCTGGGGTACCGGTTCGTCGGGACGGCCGACCTGTATGAACATCACTGGCTCTGCTATGAGATGCGGCTTGACCCGGCAGTCCCTTCTGGTTTATGATGGTTCTCAGACTATTTAGCCGTACGGCTTATTTATTATCATAGTGCATTGAACTTAGCCGTACGGCTTATAAAGTGTCGGGACACCACAGGTCTTAGCCGTACGGCTAATATTTTACAGATTTATTACAAACTGAGCCGTACGGCTGTGTCTGCGAATGGAAAAGGGCCGGAATCAGAACAGATAAGGATACATAATCTGATAAGGATACAGATGAATATGAATATCAGTGATTCAAAACGGTTTGGGGAAGCGCTCCGGACCAGAAGAAAGGAACTGCGTTACACGCAGGCCTTCCTGTCTGAGTTCAGCGGCTTCAGCGTAAGCTTCATATCGGATCTTGAGCGGGGCAAGGAGACGGCGGAGCTCGGAAAGGCTCTCTATCTGGCCCAGCTGCTGGGACTTGACGTGGAGCTCATCCCGAGAGGAGGCCGCAGTTGAGGACACTGGCCGTTTATATTGAAATCGGGGGAACTCTGAGAAAAGTCGGGAGAATTGAGGGAGACGGACCCCGTGATGCCGTCTTCTCCTACGATGACGAATATATGGCGGAGCCCTTTGCGGCTCCGGTTTCCATCAGCCTGCCGCTTCGCGGGGAGAGTTTCCCGCCTGAGGAGACGGGACATTTCTTTGAGGGACTGCTCCCGGAGGGATTTACCCGCCGCTCCGTCGCGAAGTGGATGCACGCCGATGAGCGGGACTACCTGTCGATCCTCGCGGGACTTGGACGGGAATGTCTGGGTGCGGTGTGTATCCTGGATGAGGGAACGGAATTTCCGGAACCCTCCTATGAGATAATTTCCGGTCAGGAGGTCGCCGCCCTTGCGCGCGAGGGAGCCACGACATCGGCGCAGATTGTGACGAAGACACATCTTTCTCTGACGGGGGCGTCGGGCAAGGTCGGCCTCTATTATGACCCGGGCAGCGGTTCCTGGTATCTGCCGAAGGGGACTGCAGCCAGCACGCATATTGTGAAGCAAAGCCACGTCCGCATGGGCGGCATAGTGGCAAATGAGCAGCTTTCGCTTCTTACCGCCGGCAGACTGGGCCTTGAGGTGCCGGAAAGCTTCATCATCAATCTGGGAGACGGACGAGATGAGGAAGTGCTGTTCGCGACAGAGCGCTACGACAGAGTGAGGACGGACAGAGGCGCCGTGATTGACGGTCTGCCGTCCCCGCTGCGTCTCCATCAGGAGGACTTCGCGCAGGCGCTTGGCATACCTTCCGCCGGGAAGTATGAGGAGCAAGGCGGCGGATACCTGCAGAAAATGTTTGCGCTTCTCCGCACCTGCTCCGCCGACCCGATCGCGGATCAGATGAAGCTCTGGGACGGCATCGTCTTTGACTATCTGATCGGAAACGCGGACGCGCATCTGAAGAATGTATCCCTTCTCTATGCCTCCGATCTGAAATCCGTGCGCCTCGCGCCGTTTTATGATATCCTGAGTACCTCGGTCTATGAGACGGGTACAAGGGACATGGCTGTATATATCGGCGGCAGGTGCCGGATTGACGAGATCTCCCGGGACGATTTTGCCGCCGCGGCGGAGGAGGCGGGAATCGGAAGAAGGATGGCGCTTCGCCGCCTGGACAGACTCTGCGATGGGTTTGAAGAGGCGCTGAAACAAGCGGCCGGCCTTCTCCGTGACGCCGGATTCGCCAATGTCACGGAGATCGGTGAGAAGATTCTTGCGACCGGAGGGTACCGGCGTCTTCTGTAAAACAGAAAAAGCATGAACGGATCGGCAATTTAGTCCCGCAGCCGGCCGGATTATGTTATAATCCGGTTATCACCCGAAATGTCGGAAAGATATGGGAAAGTGTTTGGAAAGGGGAAAAAAGATGGAAAGGAAGAGAGTGCTTCAGTGGCTTGTGACCGCACTTGCCGTAAGCTTTATTACAGCCGGCATAGCGGCATCTACGGCGCATGCGGCAAGCGAGGAGCCGGTCGGTCTGCTGAGCGATGAACTGAGCACCGGCACGTCATCGGGAACGGCGTCCGGAACCGGCGCAAAAAAAGGAAAACATAAGACAGTCTACAACGGCCAGGATTACAGCCGCGTGTACGACTACGACTACTATACGACCAAGATCCACCCGGAGCTTCGGGGACAGTCCGATACGGCGGTGCTGCAATATTTTGTCAACACCGGTATCCCGAACCGCGACCGCGGCAACAAGGCCTTCTACGTCAAATGGTACTACAACTACTATCCGTCGCTGCGCTACAAATACGGCCGCAACTGGCGCAAATACTACCTGTATTATCAGAAAAAGGGCTACAGGAAGGGACCGGTCAGGCGCTGCACAAAGCTGAATAAGCCGATCAACTACTATATCAAGGACGGAAAGAAGATCAGTCTGCGGAAGATCTATAACTTTGAGTACTACACGAAGCACAACGCGAACGCCTATGTCTACTGGCGGACCAGGGACGACGCGGGCGCCGTCAAATTCTTCGTGAAGACGGGCATGCACACCGGCGGCCGGGGCAACGCGAGATACAGCCCGGTGAGCAAGAAGTACCGCAAATACGTGAAGAAGATCTTCCCGGACTACAAGGACTACGAGTATTACAGGGCGCAGGACTATACGGGGACCAACGGCTGGCTCATTTTGCTCAACCAGGGCAAGCATCTGGTCTCGGTCTTTACGGGTAGTCAGAACAACTGGCATCTGGAGAAGCAGTTCTATGTATCCATCGGAAGTCCGAGCACACCGACCGTGACCGGAACCTATTACACGAGTGAGCGGGGACTGTACTTCGTCTCCGGAAGTGCCCGCTGCTGGTATTACACGAGATGGTATCGCGGATATATGTTCCACTCGGTGCTGTACCGCGAGAGCGCGCCTTACAGCATCATGGACGGCCGGCTGGGCTGCAACATCTCGCACGGCTGTGTCCGCATGGAGCGCGACGCCGCCAAGTGGATTTACGACAATGTGCCGCTCGGAACCAAGGTCGTGAGCTATAACCGGCCCTTCTGAGAACAGAAATACACCGGTCCTGTGACATACTGAACCTGTGAAACATCGGTGTTGGTACATTTTTCGGGAAAAGGAGGCCGCATATATGTTCAACGCAGGAAAAAGATTGCTGAGAGGGTTCGCCGCCGCCATGGCGCTCATGCTTTCCCTCGGGACGCCTCTTACGGCGGAGGCTGCCGCGCGCAAAGTGGACTATAAGAATTATCAGGTGCAATACTATAACTCCTCGTCGCCTGAGAGACTTGCCCGGAAGCTGGGTCTTAAAAAAAAGAGCAGCCGCAAGTTCAAAAAGTACTATAAGGGAAAGAAGGTTGTCGTCGGCTGGAACAGCGGATCCGCCTCCTATCCGAAAAAGTATGTTTACATAAAGAACAGCGGCAACAAAAAGTTTACGGTCTACGGCGTTAAGATCGGAGACAGCAAAAAGACGGTGAAAAAGAAGATGAACAAGGTCAGCTGGCTGTACAGCTCCGGCAGCAGGACGCTTCAGTACGGACCGGACTACGACGGATATACGTTCAAATTCAACAGGAAGGGAAAGCTGATTTCCTGGACGTATCAGATCTATCCGACGAGCTGAGGGGAAAAAGAGAAATTTGAATGCGGTGAAAGGGGGGACCCGTTTCGGCTTTTGTGCCGGGACGGGTCTTTTGCGTAGGGCTGTTTTGGTTTTGGACTATCGTTCCCGATGTTCCAGGCAGTATTGGTAAGCAGTTTTAATAAAATACAGAATAACAAGAAATAGTTCATGCCCGGAAACTGACGGTCCCGGCTCTTCCACAAATTTTGAAGTTGAGAATCCTGTTGTCGATTTGTGTAATCATAATGGCTGCGATATGATATAATAAATATTAACTCAATACAATAACGCAGCACCGCGCTGCTGCATTACCTGACATAAGGGGGATGAAAAGATGAAACACCAATACAAAGTGACATTTATGATCCTGTCAGTAGCGGCAATCCTTTTTCTGATGTCCCCGGCATCCGTTTTTGCCGAAACCCGGAAAGCTTCCGGCGCTGACACAGCCGGAGATACGGCAGCTTCATCAAAAAAGAAAGCTGTTTCGAAGAAGAAGAGAAAGAAGAAATATACGAAATATAACGGGGTGGATCTTTCCGAAATCTATGATTTTGACTATTATGTTAAGCATAATAAATATGCAAAAAAACATTTTAAGAATAAACCGAAAGAAGCCATAAAGTATTTCGGAAGATACGCGATTCGCAGGGGAACAAGAGCCAGGGCAAAGTACTCGAAGAAAACGTACAGAAAGCTTTACAGGGAAACGCACCCGTACCCTCAGGCAGATAAGATTCTGGACAAAGTGGGGTGGAAACTGAAGCCGGCATTTACCTATTCTGCCTTTCACCGCGCCTATCACGGTCCGGAACTCAGGGAGTGGAGCCGTCCCTATAAGAGAACCTCCATGTGGTACTTCAATTTCCTGAAAAATAACCGGCGCGGGAACTGTTATTCAAAGGCAGGTATGTTTACTATTCTGGCGACTGAGATGGGGTACGATATCACACAGATCGGCGGCCTGATTCCCCACTCAAACGGGGTGCGCGGACCGCATTCCTGGGTGGAAATTACCATAAAGGGCAAGACATATGTATGTGATCCGTCTTACTATTCTCAGAGGGGAATCGGATACATGTTCCGGTACGGAACAAAGGGAACCTATAGATATGAGAGCCCTCACAGGATGAAGAAGGACTGAATGGGGAGATATTCGCATGGCATTTACTTACAGACGTGTTATAATAATTCCTGTTAAGTGGAAGTAGATGGGACATGCGAAATATGCAGTCAAGACACTTTTATTCAGCACGGTTCCGGCAGCTTCCGTTTATCTTTCTTTCGGGAATGTGCAGGCGGT
>CAYLHR010000010.1:0-7900 GCA_964383335.1 uncultured Lachnospiraceae bacterium | reverse complement strand
ACTTAGGACGAGGTTCCGGAAAGGCGGATAAAATGAAGAAATCTTACGTATGGATCCTGACAGCTGTTTTAACCGCGATGCTGACTGTGGGAAGCGCCGCACCCGTCCCCGCTTTCGCGGCCTCAAAAACGTCGGATACGGCGGCCCCGACGTCATCAAAGAAGACTGCGAAGAAAAAGAAAAGAAAGAAGTACACAAAGTATAATGGAGTGGATCTCTCGAAGATCTATGACTTTGACTATTATGTAAAGCACAATAAATATGCCCGGAAGCATTTTAAAAATAAGCCCAAAGAGGCCATCCGCTATTTCGGCCGGTACGCGATGCGAAAGGGCACAAGGGCAAAGGCGAAGTATTCCAAAAAGACGTACAGAAAGCTCTATAAAAAGACGCATCCGTTTCCCAAGGCGGACGCCATCCTGGACCGCCTGGGCTGGGATCTGAAAGCGGCATTCAGATATGCGGCGAATTTCTCTTCCTATCACGGCGATGATCTCGGGGAATACCGCAGGCCTTATAAGCGGTCGTCCAAATGGTATTTCAATTACATGCAGAAATACAGCAGGGGCAACTGCTACTGTAAAGCGGGGACCTTTGCGGTTCTTGCGACAGAAATGGGCTATGAGTGCACGCAGATCGGAGGCGTGATCCCGTACATAAACTCCAGCGGCTCGGGCCCTCATTCCTGGGTGGAAATCCAGTATAAGGGAAAGCTGCGGGTCTGTGACCCGTCCTTCTACCGGAATACCGGGGGACGGCTCGGATGGATGATTTACTACGGGCAGAAGGGCACATATCGGTATACGTCGCCGCACCGGATGAGTCTGAAGGCTGCAAAAAAATAATCCGCGATCAGCTGTCCCTCGCGGACAGCAATAGGCGCGAATGCAGATCAGTTCTCAGATAATTTATACAGACATGGCATAATGATTCCTGACAAGAGGAAGGAGATGGCACAGATGAAACACGTGGTCAAGGCACTCTTATTCAGCACAGCCCTTGCGGCTTCCGTTTATGCTTCTTTCGGGGAAGTGCAGACGGTCAGGGCGGCCGCTTCACCGGAAAAGACAGCGGACGCCGCAGAGAGCACTTCAGCGGTCAGCGGCGCGGAAAATGACAAGAGCGGGAAGACGGCCGCCGCAGCAGGAAAGAAAGATACCGCGAAGTCCGATCCGGATGAGGGACTGCTTGTTATCGGTAAGAAGGCTGAGGGAGAGACGATCCACAGAATCGTCTGGACCAACCGCACCGGCCGCGGCATCGCCGGCGTCCAGATCAAGAATATCTACGACGCGGAGTATCCCGACAGCCTCATGCCGGAGGGAAAGGTGCTGGCTGACGGGGAAACCGCCGTGCTGTATTTTGATGCGTCTGATAAAGAGGAAAAGCCTGCGGACGCGTCCGGCAAGGAGAAGAAACCCGAGTTCAATATCAGGGTGACCTTTGAGGACGGAAAGAAGAAGGATATGACTTCCTACCCCTACGCGGAGATGGATGAGGCGGAGCTCTTCTTTGATGAGGATCTGCTCCATGCCGTATATATCTCTCTCGAGACGGGGGAGGAGAAGGATACCAGCGGGCGGGAGAAGGCCCTGAGAAACGAGACACAGCGCGCCAAAGAGGAGGCTGCGGCAGCGGCGGCGGCCGCCCGGTCATCGGGCAGCGGCAGAAGCCGGCGGTCCTCCGGGAGAAAGTCTTCCGGCGGCAATTCCGGAGGCGCGAATGAGTGTATCGGAGAGGGCGCGCTCCTCTGGTAAATGTCTGAGGATGAGGTTCCCGGAAAGGCGGATAAAATGAAGAAGACTTACGTATGGATCCTGACAGCTGTTTTAACCGCTCTGCTGACTGTGGGCAGCGCCGCACCCGTCCCCGCTTACGCGGCCTCAAAAACGTCGGATGCGGCGGCATCGAAGTCATCAAAGAAGGCCGCGAAGAAGAAAAAGAGAAGAAAGAAGTATACAAAGTATAACGGAGTGGATCTCTCTGAGATCTATGACTTTGACTATTATGTTAAGCACAATAAATATGCCCGGAAGCATTTTAAAAATAAGCCCAAAGAGGCCATCCGCTATTTCGGGCGGTACGCGATCAGGAGAGGGACTAGAGCGAAGGCGGAGTACTCCAAAAAGAGGTACAGGAAGCTCTATAAGAAGACGCATCCCTTCCCCGACGCGGACAGAATTCTGGACAAGCTGGACTGGAATCTGAGAGCGGCCTTTGAGTACGCCGCCAATTTCAAGGCGTATCACGGGGCGGATCTGAAAGAGAGAAACAGGCCGTACAGGCACTCTTCAAAGTGGTACTTCAATTACCTGCACAAGAATAATCACGGGAACTGCTACTGCAAGTCGGGTACCTTCACGATTCTTGCGACCGAGATGGGCTATGAGTGCACGCAGATCGGCGGCCTGGTTCCGTACACGAGATCGGCGGGCCCTCACTCCTGGATGGAAATTAAGTACAAGGGTGAGCTGCGGGTCTGCGATCCCTCGTTCTGGTTCAACACGCAGCACCGGGGCGGCTGGATGATCCGGTACGGCCAGAAGGGAACCTACAGGTACACGGATCCGCACAGGATGAGGCTGAGATAAGCGGCTTGTCTGATCGGGAGAGAGGGGTATTATGAGTTTTAACGAGGGGACCGGGGCTGCCGAGAGGCGGCCGGCCGGTCCGTTTTTCTACATCACAAAGCTGCGGGCGGTGAGCTGCATCGCGGTGGTGATTCTGCATACGGCGTTGGCGGCGGCGGGAAGCTTTGAGATGACGGATACGCAGCGCATGTGGACGATGCTGCTCCGGAATCTCATGCTGTGGTCCGTCCCCTGTTTTATCATGGTGACGGGAGCGCTGCTTCTCAGCCCCGCGCACGGGATGGATTACCGGAAGCTGTTCGGCAGATATATTGCAAGGATGGTTCTTTGCATCCTGCTCTTTACGGCGGTATTTGAGCTCTTTGACGTGATCCTGACAGGGGAAGAGCCGGGGCTTTGGATTCTCGGAGAATATGCCCTCAAGGTGATCGCGGGACGGAGCTGGTCGCACATGTGGTATCTCTACATGCTGGTGGGACTGTACCTTCTGCTGCCGTTTTACAGGATGATCGCGGCGCGCGCGGAAAAGCGGGATCTGCTTTATCTGCTGGGAGTTTATTTTGTCTTTCTTTCTGTCCTGCCCATGCTGCGGGAGGTATTTGACAGCGACATCGCATTTTTTGTATGCGTGTCGGGGATTTACCCCTTCTTTCTCTTCGCGGGACATCTCATTCACAGCGGGACGGCAAAAATCAGGCGCGGGATGCTGTGGATTCTGCTGCTGATCTCGACGGGGCTTCTGGCCGCGGCGACAGCGGCTGCATATCTGGCGCCGTCAGAGCTTCTGCAGTCACTGCTCGGTACATATGCATTTCCTCCGACCGTCATACAGTCCGTCTGCGTATTCGGCCTGTTTTCGGAGTACGGAAGCGGGGAGCGGGGAATCCGTGTCTGGAAGGGCATTGACAGGTGCTCCTTCGGCGTCTATCTCATCCACATGCTGTTCCTCAAGCTTCTGTATGTCGGCTTCGGCTTTGATCCCTATGCGCACGGAGGCACGGCGCTGCTGATCCCGGTGGCTGCCGGCGTATTCGCGGTGTCATTTCTTGCGTCCGCGGCGATGAAGGTGATTCCCGGACTCAAACGGCTGATCTGACAGTTCCATATTTTACTTGCATGACAGGGGCGTGATCCCCTGTCTTTTTCATTTTGAAGCGGAAAACAAAACTGCAGAGCCGGTCCTGTAGAATAAAATCGTAATCAAAGAGATGCGGTAATCGGAGCGGATCCGAACCGGTTTTTACAGGAGGTGTTTACGATGATGGGAAGGCTCAAAAGAATGATCGCCGCCATGCTGACCGCCGTCATGCTCTTCGGTGTGATTCCGGTACAGCCTGTGCAGGCGGCAAGTATATCGTACTATAACGTTAAGGTGACTAATGTTACATCGGATAACGCGACGCTGGATTTTTGCGTCAATAATCCCTCGAAAGTCGGAATCAAATATGTAGGTTTTTATCTGTACAACAGTGCAAACCGGAAGATCGGGACGGGAACGGGCAAATTTTCGAAGACGATCAAGCAGAAGCAGTTCCGTACGACCCTAAATATTAAAAATTACTGGAAAGCCCTGTCTCCGAATACCTGTTACAAGTACAGGCTGTTCGTCAGAACCGCCTGGGGCTATGAGTACAAAATGACTCAGATGTTCAGCTTCCGAACAGGGTATACGAAGCCGTCCTTCACCAATGTATCTCTGTCAAAGCTTACGCGGAACAGTGCGACGGTGCAGTTTTACGTAAAAAATCCGTCCGGCCTCAGAATCACCGCAGTGGGATTCAGGCTGTATGACAACCTCGACACTACGCCGAAGATCATGCGGGGTCAGGGGTACGACCGGATCAATTACACATATAAGCAGTTTAAGGCCTGGTTTGATACCGACTTATATATCCGCAGGAACTGCCTGCAGCCGGGCAGAACCTATTACTACCAGTTCTATGTGGTGCTCTCCAACGGGCAGACCTTCAATTCCGGATATTATAGTTTCAGAACCTATGCCTGATTTCGGCGGAATGATACTTCGGAATCATGCTTCGGCATTCAGAGTTGGAATCATGAGGTGTTACTTCACATAAAGAATATGTTATAATTGAGATCGACAGCAAAAGTCTGATTGTCCGGGCAGTGATGGACAATCAGACTGCGTTTCGTGTTTCGGACTGTGGAATCTGTCTTCGCGGTCCGGAGGAGGAATGAGACGATGTATTGTATCAAATGCGGCAGACAGATCGAAGACGGCAGCTCTTTCTGCGTTTACTGCGGGGCGGCTCAGATGAAACCCGGAAATGACGGTGCCGGCAGCAGCCGGAAGCAGAGCGCCGGCGGGAGCAGCCAGGGCCGGAGCCGGGACGGCGGCAGGGACGGCCGCGGACAGAACCGGAATTACAGTCAGGGAAGCGGCGCGGAATGGGATTCCGCTGATTACAGGGGAGACACCGCGGCCGGCAGAGGCGCACCGCAGGGAAGACAGTACGGCGGTCCCGCAGGAAAGAATGCGCGGGGCGGCAGCGGATACGGGACAGATTATTATGAGCAGCCGGGAAGACAGGGCGGGGGCATCCTGCCCATCGTCATCGCGGCCAGCGTGCTGATCTTCTTCCTGAGTCTCATTGTGGGATTTATGCTGATCAGAAGATCCGGCAGTTCGGGTTCTTCGTCTTCGGCGGCCGGCGCGAACAACTCCCAATCGTCAGGGACTGTGTCGATGGCTCCGACGGAAGCGCCGACTGCGGAACCAACCGAAATACCTGAAGCAGCGCCGACCGAAACACCCGCGGCAGTTACGGAGGTGCCCGCAACACCGGCCCCTGCAACACCGGCCCCTGCGACGCCGGCTCCCGCGACGCCGGTTCCGGCTTCGCCCGCTCCGCAGCTTGATACGGTTGTCCCGGGAGGGCAGACAGTGCCCGCGACTCCGGCTCCTGCAACGCCTGCGCCCGCAACGCCTGCGCCCCCGACACCGGCACCCGTCCAGAATGCCGGTTCCGGAGACTACATTTTCCCGGACAGCGGGTCGCGGTATCTGAGTGAGAGCGAGCTCTACGGGCTGTCTGAATGGCAGATTTCCATCGCGAAGAATGAGATTTATGCGAGACACGGCAGAATTTTCGCCCGGGACGATCTGAGACAGTATTTCCAGTCACAGACCTGGTACCGCGGCACGGTGGACGCGAAGGTGTTCGACGCGAATGCCGACCGGTACTTTAACGCCTATGAGAAGGCCAATGTGGCGATGATTCAGAAGTATCAGGATCTGCACGGATTGAAGTAAGAAAGATCCGGCCGGGAAAGATCTGCGCCGACTGAAGCAGAAAAGATGTTGACGCATCCGCGCTGAAGTGCTAAAGTATCTTTTGCTTTTTTTAATATATTTGAATTTGGAAACTTCCGGGAAAAGGGAGCGCAGTACATGCGCTCCCGCCGAAGGAGTAATACTCTCAGGTGCCCTTTGCGGGGCGGAGACCGGAAGCGGAGAATGTTCTGGAGAATCCCGGAAGGGTACCGAAGGTGCAAGGCGCGCGGAGCGCCGAATCTCTCAGGTAAAAGGACAGGACTTGTAAAATCGGCTTAACGGCCGTTTTTGTTATGTGTTTCTCTCCCTGACCGGATCTCCGGATCATCTGCCGGATTCAAGACGGATGGGAGGTTTTTTTTATGCTTTTGCGACTGGTTCAGACAATCAACGCATATCTCTCGGACTACGTCCTTGTGTTCCTGCTTATTCTTGTCGGGCTCTGGTACTCTGTCAGGACGAGGTTTGTGCAGGTCCGCTTTTTCGGGGCGGGCATGAAGAAGGTGTTCGGCAATCTTTCACTGCACGGCGGAAAGCAGGAGAGCGGCATGAGCTCCTTTCAGGCACTGGCGACGGCGATCGCGGCGCAGGTGGGAACCGGAAATATCGTGGGCGCGTCAGGCGCGATTCTGACCGGAGGTCCCGGTGCGATCTTCTGGATGTGGGTGATCGCCTTCTTCGGCATGGCGACGATCTACGCGGAGGCGGTGCTCGCTCAGGAGACCCGGAGAAAGGACCGGAAGGGCGGCATCCTCGGCGGCCCTGTCTACTATATCACGACCGCCTTTAAGGGCAGCTTCGGAAGATTTCTGGCCGGATTTTTCGCCGTCGCGATCATTCTCGCGCTGGGTTTCTTCGGCTGCATGGTGCAGTCCAATTCCATCGGCTCGACGTTCCAGACGGCTTTCGGCATTCCCTCCTGGGCGGTGGGAATCGCGCTCGCCGCGATCTGCGCCCTGATCTTTATCGGAGGCATGGATCGTCTCGCCTTCGTCACGGAGAAGATCGTGCCCGTCATGGCGCTGATCTTTATCGCGGGCGGCGCCGTGGTTCTGATTATGAGAATTGCCTACATTCCGGCGACGATCGGCATGATCTTCCGGTACGCCTTTACGCCCCAGGCCATTATCGGCGGCAGCTTCGGCGCGGCCATCAAGACGGCGGTCTCACAGGGCGCAAAGCGGGGGCTCTTCTCCAATGAGGCGGGCATGGGCTCCACGCCCCACGCCCACGCGCAGGCCAATGTCGCGGAGCCCCACGACCAGGGCGTTGTCGCCATGATCGGCGTGTTTATCGACACCTTCGTCGTGCTCACCCTCAATGCGCTTGTGATCATTTCGACGCTCTACACACCCGACGGCGTTCTGGCAAACGGCTACACGGAGCAGTCCGTCAACGCTGCCGGTGAGGCGATTGTGAAGTCCAACCTCGCGCAGACGGCCTTCAGCTCAGTGTTCGGCGGCGGCTTCGGCAACGCATTCGTCGCGATCTGTCTCTTCTTCTTCGCCTTCTCGACCGTGCTCAGCTGGAACATGTTCGGAAAGATCAATGTGATCTATCTGTTCGGCGAGAAGATGGTCGGAGTCTATCAGGTGATCGCGCTCGTGTTCATCTTCCTGGGCACGCTCGCGTCCAACGATCTCGTCTGGGAGCTTTCGGATATGTTTAACCAGCTCATGGTCATTCCGAACGCGCTCGCGCTGCTGGCTCTGACAGGGATGGTCGTCTCCGCGGTGAAGAAGAAGTGAAGCGGGCGGATATAAAAACGTGAATGAACACTCAAAATCGGCTTGACAAAGTCTTTCGCCGGTGATAAAGTTTCGTTAAACCGTTGAAGAAGAAATAGTAGCACGGCCTCTTTGTTTACAGGGAACCGCTGAGAGTGTGACGGCGGCAGCAAATGCGGTGTGAATGGGCTTCCGAGGGCGATCCGAAAGCAGTGGAGCGGCTGCATTTTTGAAATAATGCTGCGCGGCCGGTGCCGGTAGGTGAGACGGAGAGGGATCTCCGTGAT
>CAYLHR010000009.1:0-23842 GCA_964383335.1 uncultured Lachnospiraceae bacterium | reverse complement strand
GCGAACTGGGGCTTTCGGAGACGCACCAGACCCTGGTGGCAAACGGACTCCGAAACCAGGTCGTGATCGAGACGGACGGCAAGCTCATGAGCGGAAGGGATGTGGCGATCGCCGCGATCCTCGGCGCGGAGGAGTTCGGATTTGCGACTGCCCCGCTGATCACCATGGGCTGCGTGATGATGCGGGAATGCCAGTCGGATACCTGCCCGATGGGGGTCGCGACCCAGAATCCGGAGCTTCGGAAACGGTTCGCCGGAAAGCCGGAATACGTAGAGAACTTCATGCGGTTTATCGCACGACAGCTCCGGGAGATCATGGCAAAAGCGGGCGTGCGCACCGTGAAAGAACTGGTGGGAAGAACGGATCTTCTGCGCGTAAAAGAGGATCTTTCCCCGGCGCAGGAGGAGCTGGATCTTACAAGGATCCTGCTGGATATGTCCGGCACCGGCAGAGAGCTTTCCACCTTCTGCCCGGAGAGAAAGCATGATTTCCGTCTGGAGGAGACGAAAGACGAAAAACTGCTGCTTTCCGCAAAATTGGTGCAGGAGGCGATTAAAAAGGGAACAAGGGCGGAGCTTGCGGTCGAGGTACGGAATACGGACCGCACTTTCGGAACCCTGCTCGGGGCGGAGATCACAAGAAAACATCCGGAAGGACTTCCGGACGGCACGATCCGCATCCGCTGCAGCGGAGCGGGCGGCCAGAGTTTCGGGGCGTTCATCCCCGGCGGCCTTACGATCGAGCTCACCGGAGACAGCAACGATTATTTCGGCAAAGGCCTGTCCGGCGGAAAGCTGGTCGTGCGCGCACCGGAAAACGCGAAATACGACCCGCACGGCAATATGATTATCGGCAATGTGGCGCTGTACGGCGCGACGTCCGGAGAAGCCTATATCGGCGGCATGGCGGGAGAGCGCTTCTGCGTGCGGAATTCCGGCGCGACGGCCGTTGTCGAGGGTGTCGGCGAGCATGGCTGTGAATATATGACCGGCGGATGTGTGGTCGTCCTGGGACCGGTCGGTAAAAACTTCGCCGCCGGTATGAGCGGAGGTACCGCTTATGTCCTTGATGAGGAGAACCGTCTCTACAGGAACCTCAACCGGCAGCTGGTCCATATGGAAAATGTGGAGACAAAAACGGACTGCGCGGAGCTGAGAAGGATCATAGAAGAGCACGTAAAATACACCGGTTCCCGGAAAGGACGGGAGGTTCTGGAGAAATTTGAGGAATATGTACCTCATTTCAAGAAGATCATCCCTGCGGATTATAAGGAGATCCTGCGGCTGATCGCGAAATACGAGGAACAGGGAGCGGATCCGGAGAACGCAAAAATCGAAGCGTTCCGGGAATTTGTGGGCGAAGAAAGGGGTGCGTGATGGGAGAGCGGAAAGGTTTTCTGGAATATGAAAGACTTGACGGACCGGTCAGGGAGGAAGCGGAGAGAGTAAAGGATTTCCTTGAGTTCCATGCCCTTCTGCCCGGAAAGGCACAGCGGGAGCAGGCTGCCAGGTGCATGGACTGCGGGATCCCCTTCTGCCAGAGCGGCGTGATGATTGCGGGAATGGCGTCCGGCTGTCCCTTGAGGAATCTCGTGCCGGAGGTCAATGATCTCGTCTGCCGGGGGAGAATGGCAGAGGCATATCGGAGACTGAGCATCACCCACAGTTTTCCGGAATTTACGAGCCGCGTCTGCCCGGCCCTCTGCGAGGCTGCCTGCACCTGCGGACTGCACAGCGCGCCGGTATCGACGAAGGAAAATGAAAAATCCGTCATCGAATACGCCTACGAACACGGCCTTGTGGAGGAACGGATCCCTCCGGTACGGACGGGCAGGAAAGTGGCTGTCGTCGGCAGCGGTCCGTCCGGGCTCGCAGCGGCGCAGCTGCTCAACCGGAGAGGGCACGAAGTGACGGTATTTGAGCGGAAAGACCGCATCGGCGGACTGCTCCGCTACGGCATTCCTAATATGAAGCTTGACAAGAGCCTGATCGACAGACGCATGGCTCTGATGGAGAAAGCGGGCATTCGCTTTGTCGTGAACGCAGATATCGGAAAAGATATCCCGGCGGAGCAGCTCGAAAAAGAATATGATGCCGTGATCCTGGCCTGCGGCGCGTCCCGTCCGAGAGACATCAATGCGCCCGGCAGAGACGCGGAGGGCATCTTCTTTGCGGTGGATTTCCTCGGGACTGTGACGAAACGTCTGCTGGACAGCGCATTTGCCGAATATCCTTACGAACTCGCGAAAGAGAAGGACGTGATCGTGATCGGCGGGGGCGATACGGGAAATGACTGCGTCGGCACCTGCATCCGCCTCGGCGCGAAGACGGTCACGCAGCTGGAAATGATGCCGCAGCCTCCGGAATGCAGACTTCCCTCCAACCCGTGGCCGGAGTGGCCGAGGATCCTGAAGACCGATTACGGCCAGGAGGAGGCGGTCTGGAAATTCGGCGCCGATCCGAGAGTCTATCAGACGACGGTCAAAGAGTTTGTAAAAGATGAGGACGGGAAGCTGAAGGAGGTCGTCCTGATCTCTCTGAAACCGCAGAAAGATGGAAAGACGGGCCGGATGATGATGGTGCCGGAGGAGGGCTCCGAAAGGACGGTCCCTGCGCAGCTCGTCCTGATCGCAGCCGGTTTCCTGGGAAGTGAGCAGTATGTCACGGACAGCTTCGGCGTGGAGACGGACGGGAGGACGAATGTGAAGACGGCTCCGGGCATGCATGCCACGTCAAAAGAAAACGTCTATACGGCGGGCGATATGCATCGCGGGCAGTCCCTCGTGGTCTGGGCCATCGCGGAGGGCCGGAATGCCGCAAAAGAGGTGGACCGGGCACTGATGGGATATACGAATCTGTAAATATAGAAAAAAAGGGAGCCTATTTGTATTTTCTGTCGTAGAGAAGCGCCGCCAGCAGAACCACAAAGCAGGAACCGGCATTATGAACCAGAGCGCCGGAAGTCGGCGTCAGGACCCCCAGAACCGACAGTGTGACTGCTGTGAAATTGATGCACATGGAGAGCGTGATGGCGCCCCTGATGGTGCTGATCGTTGTATTGCTGAGCCACTTCAGATAAGGCAGCCTGGAGGTGCTGTCATCCATCAGGGCGACATCTGCGGCTTTGACGGCAATATCACTGCCCATTGCGCCCATTGCCACGCCGACATCGTTTCATTTCCAAAGTAGTAACGGACTCCGTCAATGTCTGCGGAGATCCCTTTCCCCGCTGCCATCCTGAAATTCTCTGCCGGAGGAAGCGCTGCCCCGACAGAGGAGGCCTTTGCGGTGATTGCCCTGCCGAGGGGATGCTCACTTCTGTTTTCAGCTGCCGCGGCCAGGGCGAGCAGTTCGGTTTCAGATGATCCTGCAAGCGGAATGATGTCGCTTACCTCGAGCTTACCGTAAGTGAGGATGCCGGTTTTGTCAAAAGCGATTGCATCCGGCAGAGTGCCGCGATGTCCGCGCTTATATCCGGCTGAAGGCGAAAACCGGACTTATAAATAGAACTTGTGCAAGGTGAAGCCCCGTCCGCTGACCTCGTTCACCCTCATGACAGTCATAAAACACTCCGGGTCTGTTTTCAGAATCAGCTGCTCTGCCCTCGGCAGCTCCCTGTTGTGGAGGATACTGAGAAGGATGCGGGATTCTGTCAGCGTATACCCGCCCTCTCCGTAAAAACCGTGACACCCCGGTCGAAGGAGTGAAGGATCAGATTGCGGATCTCTTCGTGTTTTCGGCTGATGATCAGGAGCTGAGTCCGCGAGGTGCCGATGAGGAGGATTTTATCAAGCAGCAAAGTATAGATGAGCACAAGAAGAATTCCGTATAAAACCTGTTCCGCAGGAGTATGGAAGCTCTGCAGAAGCAGGATGAAAAAGTCGGATACGTATATACTGATCGATACAGGAATGCCGAATCGTTTGTTCAGAACCAGCGGCGGAATATCCATGCCGCCTGTGGACGCGCCCGCGCGCATGACCAGACCGACAGAAAATCCGGTTCCCAGTCCCGCGAACAGGCTGCAAAGGAGCAGGTCTTTCGTCGGGTACCAGAAAATCATCTGCTCCATGAAAGCCAGAAATCCGGGATACAGAAAGCTGCTCAGCAGCGTCTCGGCAGCAAAGCGGCGGCTCAGCTCCGCATACCCCCAAAGGAGAAAGAGAATATTCAGAAAGAGAAGAGGGATGGAAACAGGCAGGCCCGAGAAATGGCTGATCAGAATCGCCAGGCCTGTGGCGCCGCCTGTGATCAGTCCGGAAGGCAGCAAAAACAGCCGGACAGTCAGGGCGTACAGCGCGGTTCCGGCTATGGTCAGCAGGACAGAGTGAACAGGTTTGGAGAATCCGGAGTTCATCATAAGGATATTATACACGGTTCAGGGCCGGGAACACTGTTTCCCGGCTTTTGATTTTCCTATGCCCCGTTATCAGAAAAAGAAATGGAACGGAGACAGGTCCGAGGTCAGAATGCATAGTATAATATGCAAAGAAGGGGGAAACATGACATGGAAAAGACTGTGAAAAAAAGGGTTCTGATTTTGTACACGGGCGGGACGATCGGCATGGCAACGACCGGCCGCGGCTATGCGCCCCAAAAAAGACAGTTTCACGAGCTCCTTAAAGGGATGCCGGAGCTGTATACGGAAGGGATGCCGAAGTGGGAGATTCAGGACATGGATCCTCTTCTTGATTCCTCCAATATCGCGGTTGATGAATGGAATGCGATCGGGCGGCAGGTAGCACAGGCATATGACAGATATGACGGGTTTGTGATACTCCACGGTACGGACACGATGGCCTATACCGCCTCGGCGCTTTCCTTCATGCTGGAGGGGTGCGGGAAGCCCGTCATCTTAACCGGCTCGCAGATTCCACTTTGCGAGATACGCAGTGACGGAAGAGATAATCTGGTTTCGTCGATTCTTCTGGCGGCTGATGACCGGATTCATGAAGTCTGTCTTTATTTCGGAGGAAAACTACTGCGGGGAAACCGCGCCATGAAATATTCCGCTGACGGGCTGACGGCATTTCGTTCACCCAATTATCCTGTGCTGGCTGAGGCCGGGATAGAAATGCAGTTTCGGGACGGCGCTTTACTGCCTCCGGAAGAGGGTAAACGGTTTACCTTTCAGCCTTTCCGAAAGATTCCGATCGGAGTGATAAAAGTGTTTCCCGGCATACAGTTTTCTCTGTTTGAGCCCATTCTGACGGAAAATCTGAAAGGTCTTGTGATAGAAACATTTGGAACAGGCAATATTCCCGGCGCAGAGAGTGCACTGATTCCGCTGATCCGGAAAGCGGGAGAAAACGGAACGATCCTGGTTGTCTGCTCCCAGTGCCCGCAGGGGAAAGTGCGTCTCGGAACCTATGAAACGAGCTCCTCTCTGCTGGATGCAGGTGCGGTGAGCGGCAGTGATCTGACGACGGAAGCAGCGGTCGCCAAGCTATACTATCTGTTCAGCCGTGAACACAGCCGCGCGGAAATCGTCCGGAAAATGGAAGAGGACCTGAGGGGGGAGTGTTCCCCGGCCCAGGCCTCTTCTGAATAAAAGGAACAGCTTATACAGCAGAAGCAATCGGATTAGTTCTTCATGATATTGTAGAAAGCGCGGACCACCGTTTCCGTCCCGATGGACAGGCTCTTCTCATCCACATCAAAGTTGGCGGTATGAGGTGCGGTGGAAAGGTCCGAGCCGATCATCATGTAAGTCGCGATGCCGCCGTGCGCCTGCGCTTTCAGCATAAGCCGCGGCGCATCTTCACCGGCGCCGCTCATACTGGCGACGGGCAGGAATTCGGTGACTTCCGGGATGGGGTCAGTCGCTTCCCTCAGAATATCAATCCACGCGGAATCACAGGGGGCGCCGACATTGGTTCCCCTGTTTTTAATGGTAACCTTGCACTCATACATCTGCGCGGCACCCTTCAGTACGCACCGGGCCTGCTGAACAAGCCGGTCCATAACGATATCATTGGCAGCCCGCAGTTCTACACGCATATCCGCGAAGCCGGGAACGGCATTGGAGACGATTCCGCTGTTTAAAGTACCGACGTTGACGCGGGACCAGCCCTTCGCGTGGCGGGAGAGGCCGTAGATGCCCTTGACCGCAGTGCAGGCAGCTAGCAGCGCGTTTTTTCCGTCCTGTGGAGCCACGCCGGAATGGGAGGTCAGACCTTCATAATGGACGTCATAGTGGGTCAGGGAGGGAAAATCGACTGCGGTCGCGGCGATCTGGCCGGTCTTCTTCGTGCCCACGCCGATGTGGATGGCGAGCAGGTAGTCCACATCATCCGCAATGCCGGCTTCCGCCATGGCGTGGCCTCCGATCGATCCCTCTTCTCCGGGCTGGAAGAAGAACTTGATGGTTCCGTGGATCTTTCCCTGGTCCGCCAGATCCTTCATGATCTTTGCGACAGACAGCGCGATGGAGGCGTGTGCGTCATGGCCGCAGGCGTGCATGATTTTCGGATGCACGGAATCGAAGCCCTCTTTATTCGGGATATGATCGGGCCGGTCGTTCTCGATGACGGGCAGAGCGTCAAAGTCAGCCCGCAGACCGACAACCGGGCCCTCACCGCAGCGGAGAACCGCCATGACGGCGGTCTTGTGCCATTTCATTTTGGAGATAATCGCCGGGTCCGCGCCCTCTTCGAGTGCGCGCGCATAGCAGGCTTTTGCCGTTTCCCTGTCGGGGAGAACATCCTTAACGGCTTTCAGGTCCATGACTCCGTCCCCGTAATGAATCTCATCGTAGCCGATGCGCTGCAGCTCCTGAATAATACGGCAGGCGCTGCGGTATTCCGTGCCGGGGATCTCCGGATATTTGTGAAGATCTCTCCGGCAGCGGACCAGGTTTTCTTTTTCAGAATCACATAGTGTTCGGATAAAATCACTCATATAAAATGCCTCCTGACTGGTTCAGGGCGAACAAACACGTCAGGAGGCCTGCAAAAAGACAAACCCCTGCGGCGTTCAGCCCGGGTTTGTCATAGTCAGCACTTTCATGGTTATCCTATCATAGAGGCGGTGCAGAATGATAATTGGGTTTTTATATAGATTCGGATAGAAAAAACAAATAGAACCGCGGGAGCTCAGGACAAAGAAGCGGAATTTTCGATGCAGAGAGTATACCTGGAAGAGGTATCGGCGATTCTCCTCACTTCCTGTTCCAGCTCATGAACAAGCGCGAGGCAGAAATCGGAGATATTTCTGTCCCTTCGGCGAATCCATCCGATGGTGACCGGGATTTTTTCCTGCAGAGGAAGAATGCGGAACAGATTGACCGTTTCCTGTTCATTGAAAAGGCCGATGACCGGGGAATATCCGTCCGTGTGGTTGATCAGATAGTTCAGCTCCTGCTTGTCCATGACACGGATGGATTTATGATGGTTGAATTTGTAATATAAAGGATCTTCGTCATTCGGAACGTGCGGCGAGCCCTCTCCGTAAACATATCCGAGATAGGGATAATGCTGGAGATCAGACAGGGAAACGGGCTGTTTTTCGCAGAGCGGATGGCCGATCCGGACGATAATGCCGAAATCTGTCTGATAAAGAGGGTGAAATACGAGGTCGTTCTCGCGAAAATAGCGCTGCATATATTTGCTGTTTTCGGACAGATAGACAATCCCGATCTCACTGATGTACTGCGCAACATATTGAATGGCGCCGTTATTCGAGAGCTCCGCGTGAATCATGTCATAATTATCCGGAGAACTGCTCGCAAAGGAAGAAAAAACCCGGTCAACAAATTCAAATCTCGGACTTGAAATACAAAAGCGCTTGATAAAGGTGCTCGTTTTGCCCTGAAACTGCCGGGTCAGCTGATCGGACTCCTGCACAATCTGGCGGGCCTGATCGATGAATGCGTAACCGACGGGGGTCAGGGATATGCCCTTTCGGGAACGTGAAAAGATAGTGATGCCGAGCTCGTTTTCCAGAGCCTGAATGGAATTGCTGAGTGTGGGCTGGGAGACGAAAAGAGTTTTGGCCGCGCTGCTGAACGTGTTGGAATCGGCCAGCGCGACGGCATATTGAAGCTGTTGAAGCGTCATGACGGTTTTCTCCTGATAGACCGTATCATAGCTTTTTGCTATAGAAAACAATATTTATCCGGAATTGGATAATCGCCAGAAAATTCAATATAATTATAGAAAAATACCAGGACATAGTCAAACGCTTTCAGTAGCTGCAGGTCGCGGAACATTTATTTTTCAAATAATGGATCGGCATGTCATCAGTGTATCTTAAAAGGAGAGGAAATATGAAAGGTAAAGTGGGCGCTATTTTACTGGCTGCAGTCATGGCACTCAGTCTGGCTGCGTGCGGCGGGTCTTCCTCCGGAGAATCAGCGGACAAACCGGCCGGGGAAACGGCCGGAGCAAGCGGAGAAGCTGCGGAAGTTAAGACTGCGGGCGGACCTGACACGCTGGTTGTGGGTCTTGATTCTGATATTGTGAATCTGGATCCGTCATCGACAGAGGACTATGCCTCCGGACAGGTGCTCAGCCAGATCTTTGATACCTTGTTCTGTTTCGACAAGGATCTGAAATTTGAGAGCAAGCTGGTTGAGGACTATGAGTATGAAGATGACCTGACGCTGGTTGTTCATCTGAAGCCCGGCATCAAGTTTTCCAACGGAGACGAGCTGACGGCGGAGGATGTGATCTACTCCTTTAAGCGGTCGAAATATATCGCGAATTCCGCGATGCAGTTTGAGCTCTATGATGACGTTAACAGCACGGTTCGCGATAAGTATACGGCGGTGCTCAAAACAACCGAGCCGTTCAGCCCTCAGATCTACAAATTTGTGTGGTACGTCACGAGCATAGTCAATAAGAAGGCGGTTGAGGCGACCGGAGGGGTTGTGACCGAAGAAAGCTGCATCGGAACGGGTCCCTACAAGCTGGTCAAGTGGTATCAGGGAGACCGCGTCGAGCTGACAGCGAACGAGAACTACCAGTTTGAGGATCTTCCGAAAATTAAAAATATTACATTCCGGGCGATTCTTGAGTCAAACAGCAGGGCGATGGCTCTGGAATCCGGCGATATTGATATTGCCTATAAGATTGCGGCAGCGGACGCAACACGCTTTGAGTCGGCTCCGGATATTGATCTGGTACGCGCCGCCGGCCTCAATACATGTTATCTGGCGTTAAACAATCAGAAACCGCCGTTTGACAACAAGCTGGTGCGTCAGGCTCTCTTTCACGCGATTGACCGCGAAAATGCCGTTAAGATCGGATTCGGCGGAGCCGGTGTCATTGCGAACACCTTTTTCCCGCAGGATATCGAGGGAGCGGCAACAGACATACCGCTGCCGGAATACAACCCGGAGAAGGCGAAAGAGCTGCTGAAAGAAGCCGGCTACGATGAAGCAAATCCGCTGACCTTCACGATTATTGCTCAGTCCTCGAATCAGAACCGTCTGAATATGGCGACCTTCATCCAGGAAAATCTTGCCGCCGTCGGAATAAAAGCCGAAATCGACGCGGTGGAGCAGGGCGTCTTCACGGACACTTATGTGGGCGGGCTGCACGAGGCGATGGTACTGGGATGGACGGATGTCACGGTTGAGCCGGAGATGATTCTGGGCAATTATGATTATACCAGACCGGTATTGTTTAAAACGTGGGGCTACAAAAACCAGGAGTACACGGACCTTTTAAAGGAAGCGATCCTCTCTGTAGATCATGAGCATACACTGGAATGCTATCATAAGTGCCAGGAGATCCTTCACGAGGACGTCCCCTCGATCCCGATCGTGGTGGCCTATCTGGATGAGGCGAAAAAACCATATGTTCAGGGATTTGATATTGACCGGTCCTGGGAGTGTATGAACCTGGAAACTGTATATTTTGACGAGCCCTGAACTGAAAACGGGACTGCTGCCGCGCCCGAAGCCGGCAGCAGCCCGCTCTTTTCAGAAAGAGAGGGAAAGCCATGGGTAAATATATTTTGAAGCGGGTGCTTCAGATGATCCCGGTTCTTCTGGGTATTTCCATCATTGTCTTCACCCTGATGGCCATCACGCCCGGAGACCCGGCCCGGATGATTCTGGGAAATATGGCCTCAAATGAGGAAGTTGAAATGCTGCGGGAGCAGCTGGGGCTGAACCACTCTTATCCGAGACAGTATTTTGATTATATGAAAAATGTCATCCTGCATTTCGATTTCGGCAATTCCTACCGATCCGGGATGGCGGTTAAGGACGAGATTTTAGCCCGGTTCCCGGTGACGCTGAAGCTGTCCGGACTTGCGCTGATTTTTGCGGTATGTACAGGCCTGGTCCTGGGTGTGGTCAGCGCGGTAAAGCAGTATTCTCTGCTGGATGCAATTTGTACGTTTGTTTCTCTGTTCGGTGTTTCTGCGCCGTCGTTCTGGATCGCGCTGGTTCTGATCCTGATCTTTTCCATCAAGCTGCAGTTGCTGCCGAGTTCCGGATCTTACGGCCCAGAGTACTGGATTCTGCCGACCTTTGTTCTGGGACTGCAGAGCTCGGCGACGATCATGCGGATGACCCGGTCCAGTATGCTGGAGGTAATCCGCCAGGACTATATAAGAACAGCCCGCGCAAAGGGACAGAAGGAATCTGTGGTCATTTTCCGTCACGCGCTTAAGAACTCCCTGATAACCGTCATTACAGTGATCGGGAACCAGGCGTGCACGCTTCTGGCGGGAGCAACGCTTGTGGAAACGGTGTTTTCCATGGCCGGAGTCGGAAAATATCTGGTAGACCATATTTCCATGAAGGATACGCCCGCCGTGATGGGAACTATTCTGATGATCGGATTCGGATGTGCCGTCATAAATTTGATTACAGATATCGCCTACGGATTCTTTGATCCGCGGCTTAAGGCTGAAACGGCAAAAAAGAAGTCCAGGCAAAAGAGATCTGCGGAGGCGGCAGCATGAAGAAAAAGAGGAAAAACACACCATTTCGGGAATTCTGGCGCAGGCTGAAAAGAAGCAAGACGGCCATGATCGGTCTGGTCCTTCTGATTCTTCTGATTCTGGCCGCCGTATTTGCTTCGGTGCTGGCTCCCTATGATTACGCGTCGCAGGATTACAGCAGCGTTCTGACTCCAGGAAATGCCGCGCACCCGCTCGGCACGGATAATTTCGGACGGGATGTATTATCGCGGATCCTGTACGGCGGCCGGGTTTCGCTTTCGGTTGGCTTTATTGCCATCCTGATCTCCGCATTTTTCGGGATGATCATAGGAATTATTGCCGCGTATTACAAAAACGTGGATAACCTGATTATGCGGATTGTGGATGTTTTTATGGGAATTCCCCCGATCCTGATGTGCATCGGCGTCGCTGCCGCACTGGGAACCGGTATTGTCAACACCGTGATTGCGCTGGGCATTGCCTTTATCCCGTCATTTGCGCGGGTGGCCCGTTCCTCCGTATTGACGGTCCGGGACCGGGAATTCATAGAGGCGGCCCGCTCGATCGGCTGCAATGATTTTCAGATCATCACAACACATATTCTGCCGAATATCATCGCGCCGATGATCGTTCAGATTACTTTAGGCGCTGTGCGTGCGATCACCTGGGTGTCTTCGCTCAGTTTCCTTGGCCTGGGGATGCCGCCGCCATCACCGGAATGGGGAGCGCTGATTTCCGACGGGCGCGTGTATTTCCGGGAATATGGTTATCTGATTGTTTATCCCGGTCTTGCGATTATGGCGACAACCTATGCGCTGAATCTTCTGGGCGACGGGCTGCGGGATGCACTTGATCCGCGGCTGCGCGGGTAAAAAGGAGCAAAGGGATGATGGCAAACGAAAACCGGGAAAAGAGTAAAGAGCTGCTGAAGGTTCAGAATCTGGTTGTTGAGTATCATGTTGACGAAACGGTCGTGCACGCTGTGAATGATATCAGCTTTACGATCCGGGAAGGAGAGACCGTCGGAATTGTAGGGGAAACCGGTGCGGGTAAGACCACTACGGCACTGAGCATTCTCCGGCTGATTCAGCAGCCGCCGGGAAAAATTGTCCGGGGAGAAATCTTTTATGACGGGGTCGATCTGCTGAAGGCCTCCGAGAAGGAGGTGCGGCGTATCCGCGGCGGGAAGATCACAATGATTTTTCAGGACCCGATGACATCGCTTAATCCGGTGGAGACCGTAGGAGACCAGATCGCGGAGGTCATCAATCTGCACAATAAGTGCTCGAAAGCGGAGGCGCATAAGAGGGCAGTCGATATTCTTGAGACGGTCGGGATTCCGGGGGAGCGGTTTGACGAATATCCGCATCAGTTTTCAGGCGGTATGAAACAGCGCGTTATGATCGCAATTGCGCTGGCCTGCAATCCCATGCTTCTGATCGCGGATGAACCGACGACGGCGCTGGATGTTACCATCCAGGCACAGGTTCTTAATCTGATGAATCGTCTGAAAAGGCAGTTCCAGGCCTCGATCATGATGATTACTCACGATCTGGGGGTGGTTGCCGAGGTCTGTGACCGGGTTTTGATCATGTACGCGGGACAGCTGGTTGAGACAGGGCCGATAGAGGCGATTTATGAGAACACCAGACATCCGTATACCGTCGGCCTGTTCGGGGCACTTCCGGATCTGGAGCATGACGTGGAACGGCTGCAGACCATCGAGGGTCAGGTTGTCGATCCGACCGACATGCCCAAAGGGTGCAAATTCCACCCGAGGTGCAGCCGATGTCTGGAAAAATGCAGGGAGACGGAGCCGCCGGCTGTTGAAACGGAACCGGAGCATTTTGTAAAATGCTGGCTTTATGCTTAGGGAGAAGTGGGCATGGATACGATTCTGGAGGCAAGAGATCTGAAAAAACATTTTCAGACTAAAAACGGATTGCTGCACGCCGTGGACGGTATTTCCTTTACGCTGCAGCGGGGAAAGACGCTTGGAATTGTCGGCGAATCCGGCTGCGGAAAATCAACACTGGGGCGGGTTGTTCTGCACCTGCTCGAATCCACTTCGGGACAGCTGCTGTTTGAGGGACAGGATATCACACATGTCAGGGGCAGGGAATTAAAAATGCTGCGAAGAGACATGCAGATGATCTTTCAGGATCCGTTATCCTCTCTGGACCCCCGCAAAACCGTCAGCCAGACGATCGGAGAGCCGCTTCGGATTTATAAAGCCTGCAAAACCAGGGATGAGTATGAGCAGAAAGTCGCAACACTGATGGAGCTGGTGGGGCTGGCGCCCAGGCTTGCGGACTCCTATCCGCATGAGCTGGACGGCGGCCGCAGACAGCGCATCTGTATCGGGCGGGCGCTGGCGCTGAATCCCAAGCTGATTGTCTGTGATGAGCCTGTTTCCGCGCTGGACGTCTCCATTCAGGCCCAGATCCTGAATCTGATGATGGATCTGAAGGAAAAAAAAGCACTGACCTACCTGTTCATCTCTCATGATCTTTCGGTAGTAAAGCACATATCGGATGAGATCATGGTTATGTATCTGGGCATGATGGTCGAGAAGAGTGAAGCGAAGGAGCTGTTTGCGAAACAGTATCATCCGTATACGAAAGCGCTCTTAGCGGCGATACCGGAGCCGAAGCTGCGGAATCGGAGGGAAAGAATTCTTCTGGAAGGTGAGATCTCCTCCCCGATCAATGTCAAACCGGGCTGCCGCTTTGCGCCCCGCTGTCCTTACGCGAAGGAAATATGCAGGACGGTGACACCTGAACTGGAAGAAATGACGCCGGGACATTATACTGCCTGTCATTGTGTGAGAGAAGTAAATGAGCTGTAAAAAGAGTCAGCCGGCACAAAGTATATAAAAAGCAGGAGAGAGGCAGATGCGTTTTCGGCATCTGCCTCTGTTTCCGATCTCAGGAGACCATGCCTGCCGGATCAAGGAGCCGTATGATTTCTTCGTCACTCAGTAGGTTCCGCTCCTTTAAAAGGGAACGGATGGGCGTTCCTGTGCGGAGGGAATCCTTTGCGATGTCTGCTGCCTGTTTATATCCTATGAAGGGGCATACGGCGGTAATCATGCCGACACTGCTCTCCAGAAGATCCCTGATGTGAGCCCGGTTTGCGGTGATACCCCGGATACAGTTTTGTGTCAATGTGCCGACGGCGGCTGTGAGTGTTTCAATCGCCTCAAACAGATTATAGAATACGACCGGTTCAAAGGCGTTGAGCTCCATTTGTCCGGCTTCCGCGGCCATGACGATGGCGGTGTCATTTCCCACGATGTTGAATGCCACCTGTGTGACCACCTCCGGGATCACCGGATTAATTTTGCCCGGCATAATGGAGGAGCCGTTCTGGCGCGCCGGCAGGTTGATCTCCCCAAAGCCGGTCCGCGGTCCTGAGGCGAGAAGCCGGAGATCGTTGCACATTTTCGAGAGGTCGACGGCACAGGTTTTGACGGCGGCGGAGACCGTGACAAAGCCGTCCAGATTTTCCGTGGCATCAAAGAGGTCGTCCGCTTTATTAAGAGAAAAACCGACCAGATCCGAAAGTACCGGCAGAATGTTCGCCTTGTAATAATCCGTCGCGTTAAGTCCGGTTCCGATTGCCGTCGCACCCAGATTCACGGTGCGCATTTCGTCCCGGGCCGCCAGAATGCGCGCGCGGTCCCTTGCCACCATGGAGCCATAGGCGTGGAAGCTTTGCCCGAGGCGCATGGGAACGGCATCCTCCAGCTGAGTCCGGCCCATTTTTATGACATCATGGAATTCGACAGCTTTCTGATTGAGCGTCTCCTCCAGAGCAAGAAGCGCGTCGCCAAGCGGAGTGATCAGGGAAAAGACCGTCAGTTTGCCGGCAGTAGGGATGACATCATTTGTGGACTGGCACATGTTTACATGATCATTGGGGTGAACAAGGGAGTAATCGCCCAGTGCTCCTCCGAGAAGCTCTGCCGCGCGGTTGGCCACGACTTCGTTCATATTCATATTGGCGCTTGTCCCGGCGCCGCCCTGTATGGCATCGACGAGAAAGGCATCCGAAAGCTTTCCGTTTTCAATGTCCTGACAGGCCCGGATGATTGCGTCCGCCCTGCTGCGGTAGAGCCTTCCTTCGTTACCGTTGACCACAGCCGCTGCGTGTTTGACCCTGGCCAGCATGGCGATAAACAGAGGATGTACCCTGTGACCTGTGATCGGAAAATTTTCGACGGCACGCAGGGTCTGCACACCGTAGTACGCGTCTTTGGGGACATCCATCTCACCGATGGAATCAGATTCTTTTCGATAGCGGATAGTCATATTATTCACCTCTGTACAATTGATGATTTTGTGAGACGGGCCCGGCCGTCAGATGAATGCGGGACACCGGAAACAGGCTTTGAAATCCTGAATCTGTCTGTACCTTAGCACGGGGCCGGGAAAGAAAAAAGACGCGGAGAAAAACACTGATTATCGAAGGCTGTGAGCCCTGAAAACCGAATAAAAACAGGAAAAACAGGGGAGCGACGTTATTATTTTAAGTGCATCCCGGAGATGAAAAAGAAAAAGAGGAGAGGGACCGGCATGTCATATATACCGGATAAGATCGATCGAAAAATCATGCATCTTCTGCAGAAAAATGCGCGTATATCCCTCAAGGAGACCGCGCTAAAGCTGTTTATGTCCAGTCCGGCCGTATCTGCCCGGATCGCGAGACTGGAGGAGAAAGGGATTCTCCGAGGGTATCACGCTGAGGTCGCGCCGTCTGATCTCGGTTATCCGATCAAGGCTTTCGTTAACCTGGAAGTGGCTCCCCGGCAGAAGGATGAGTTCATAGACTATATAAAAGCGGCCTCTAATGTTGTTCAGTGTGATTACGTGACGGGAGAGTATTCGATGCTGCTCGAATGTTATTTCCCTTCTACGGAGGAACTGGAGCACTTCGTTTATTCGATTCAGCACTTCGGGCGTACAAAGACCATGATTTCCATGTCGACGCCTGTTGCGTACAGACCTGTGCCGGTCCTGCCGGAGGATCCTTTTTGAGACGCTGCGTACGCGGAAAACAGTGCGTTTTGATCGGAATGCATTTAACATGAATATCATGATGACACTGCAGCGGTCAAAACCGGCAGAGGTAAACCAACTGTCGATTGTTTTGTCAATGTATTCATGCTATCTTGAACGCGGGAGGTGAATCATGACGAAACAATCGACACTTGGATCCTGTATTCGCGCCCTCCGCATGCAAAATAACATGACACAGGCCCGGCTGGCGGAGAAGCTCGGCGTAACGGACAAGGCCGTCTCAAAGTGGGAGAGGGATCTCTCCTACCCGGACATGGCTCTGTTCCCGGTGCTGGCGAACAGTCTGGGCGTGACGGCGGACGACCTGCTGAGCGGCTGCGGGGCGGTGGGAAAATCGTCCAGGCTGCTGCAGATCTTCGGGATGACGCACGACGTAAGAACGCCCCTTCATATTATTCTCGGCTGTGTGAATATGGCGGAGAATCACCGGGATGATCCGGCGCTTCTCGAACGCTATCTGGAGAACATCCGCATCTCCGGTGAATATCTGCTGAGATCGATCGATTATCTGATGCAGGTGGCAAAGCCGGATCAGGAGGACATTCCGGACAAACCGTACCCGTCGAATATTACGGAACTTGGCGAATATCTGAATCAGAGAGCAGAGGCGCGGAAAAAAGCACTGTCGGAACATGATTTTTCGGGGAGGAGAATTCTCGTCGCCGAGGATATCCGGATCAACCGGGAAATCGCGGCAGAGATACTCCGGCACGCCGGCGCGGAGGTAGAGTTCGCGGAGAACGGCGCGGTCTGCCTCGCCATGATCAAAGAGCAGCAGCCCGACTATTATGATCTGATTCTCATGGATATTATGATGCCCGAGATGGACGGGATAGAGGCGGCGCGGAGAATCCGCGCGCTCCCGGATCCGCTGAAGGCGTCCGTCCCCATCATCGCGGTCAGCGCGAATGTGAGTGAGAAGGAGAAAAAAGCCGCCCTTTCGGCGGGGATGAATGCCTTCGCGGAGAAACCGGTGATGATCGACAAATTGTTTGAAGAAATGGAGCGTTACTTGGGAGGCGGACCGTCGTAGGAGACGGCCCGCCCCTTTCTTTTATTCCTTGACCGTGATTCTTCCCTGCCCGAAGGGATCGGCATAGGCCTCGCCGACGGTGCCGCCCAGTGTGCCGGAGAGATAGTCGATCAGGGCCTGGTGATCGATGAGATCAAGATCATTCAGGACGGGCGCATTTTCAAAGAAGGTGAAGCCGTCTCCCCTGTCGATCAGAATGTAGCTGCCTCCCGCGAGGGAATAGGTTTTCCCGGGATCCAGTTCTTCATCGCCGACCCTGACCTTTTTCACCCGCCGGTCTCCCTCTATTCCCGTGCACATGCCGTTCTCGTCGGATCGGCAGCCGCTGTCGACGGTCGAATCGATCTCATAGCTGAGGCCGGATACCTGCAGGAAGGCGCCGTTCTCGTCCGGCACATTCCGCGCGCCCCACTCCAGCGCGTCCAGAATCTGCTGCCCTGTGGCTTCCACGACGCACAGGGTGTTGTTGTAGGGGAAGACATTCAGAATATCCCCCATCGTGATATCGCCCCTGCCGATTCCGCTCCGGATCCCTCCGCCGTTTAGTATGGCGATGTCCGCTCCCGTCGCCTCGCGGAGAGCGTCCGCGCAGAGATCGCCGAGATTTGTCTCGGCGCGGCGCACCATGCGGATCGGATTGCCGCTCAGGTCGGTTTCTTCGGGGTCATTGATGATGAGCTCGACATCGGAGCGGGCGACGACGGTATTCATCTCATCGTCAAGCTCTTTGAACGCCGCGTCAACCGCGGCCGTCATTTCGTTGTCCATGTCAAGGAGGCGGGGGGCACTCTCGCTGTTGGGCCAGCTGAGGATATCGGTCTCAATCGTCCCGTCCTCCGCGTGAATGATGCTGCGTCCGATGCAGTTCAGCTTGGTTCCGACGGCGCTGCGGGTGACGTTTCTGCCGTCCCTGTTTTTCATGACGACCTGCTCCGTGTCATGGCTGTGGCCGTCCAGAAATACGTCTATGCCGCTCGTATGGGAAATCACGTCCGCGTAGGTCCAGGGACTGCAGGTGTCCTCCAGCCCCAGGTGCGCCAGCACGTAGACGTAATCGGCCCCCTCCTTCCGCGCGGAGTCGACGGCGCTCTGGACCGCGTCATACAGCTTCTGTCCCGTTTCATCCTGCATGAAGCCGTAGATGAAGCTGCCGTTTTCATCCTGAAAATAGGTCGGCGTGGAGGTGGTGAAGGTCATGGGTGTCGTCACTCCGACAAAGGCGATCTTTTTTCCGGCGGCCTCGACGATTTTGTAGGGCTCAAAAACGAGTTCGCCGTTTTTGGTGAAGTTGCAGCTGATGTAGGGAAATGCGGCCATGTCCGCCAGCCGCAGGAACTGGTCCGTGCCGTAATCAAATTCATGGTTGCCCGGAATGGCGGCATCGTAGCCCATCTGATTCATGAGCCCGATGACAGCCTCTCCCCGGGTCAGGGTGCCTATGGCCTCTCCCTGGACCGAGTCGCCGTCGTCCACCAGGATGGTGGCATAGCCTTCCTCCTCCATGGTCTGCCGGATCTGCCACAGCCCCTCATAGCCGAACCCCTGATCGACGCCGCAGTGCACGTCGCTTGTGTAGAGAACCGCGATGCCTTTTCCCGTCGCGCCGGCTTCTTCCGCCGCGACGGGGAGGGATGCCGCAGTGATCATAAGAGAGATGAGGAATGTAAGAAACAGTACCTTTCTGTTCATGCTTTCTGCCTCCTTGACGCCTATATTCTGAGTCATTATGATAAAACTGTCCGTGCGCGGTCAGACCGCGCATGTCTGCTGCTGCATGAGGCCGTCAGAATTCGCGGAGTCAGCCGAATTCAAGGAACGGCCGAATTCACGGAGCGGCCGAATTCATGGAGCCGTCCGAATTCATCGCGGAGACCGGGGTCAGCACCCAGTCCGAGGAACCGAGGAAATGGCCTCCCCCGATATTTCTTCCCTCATAGAGGGACATGTAGAGACAGCTCCCTGCTTCAGCACCTGTAACGATGTTCCGCTGGAACGTGACCTCGGCCACGGCCTCTCCCAGCTCCTGCGACTGAAAGCGGATCACGGCCGGGCTGGAGGCGGAATCTGTCAGGGTGCAGTCCCTTATGATGAGGCGCTGCCCCGTGAGATCGGGACTGCTTTCCGCGTCGGCCGGTTCATAATCGTGACAGAAGACGGCGCCCTGCGCGTTCCTGGAATCAAAGGTGCAGTTGTTGAATTCCAGCGTATAATGGGGGCGGAGGCCGATGCCTGCGCACGCGCCGCACTCGCTGATAAAATGGCAGTTCTCCACATAGAGGTCCCGGCCCGTCTGATGGTCGTAGTCCGTGTGGAGACAGTATCCGAAGGTCCCGTCCCCGCTCGTCTGCCCGTCGTCATAGGTCCTGAGGGTCAGATTCCGCAGCGTGCCGCAGGACATCTCGAGCGCGGGATTGTGATAGTCAAAGCCGGGGCAGCGGACCACGCAGGAATAGGGATCGTCTCCCTCGATATTCAGGATTTTGCCGGCGGCCTTCAGGCACTCCTCGTAGGTGCCCGGCGTGACGCGGATCGTGTCGTGGTCCGACGCGGCGTCGATCGCGGCCTGTATGGTGGTAAAATCCCCTCTCCCCTCCTGACTGACGACCCACGTGCGGAGGGGCGGAGCGGCATTTTCTTCGGCTTCCGCCGATTCCTCCGCGAAAACCGGGAGAGAACCCAGCAGAAGCATCTGGAAGAGAACGAGTACTGTGAGAAATGCGCGGCGCATAACGGCACCTCCTTTATCGCTGTCCGTATTTCTGAATGACAGATAGGTTTTCTGATCAATGATCTGTGTATATTATAGGGAAAGAAGGACCGGCCGTAAAGAGGGCCGGCATGGAGGCGGAAGGTGAAGGTTACTGAATCCGGGCGGTACGAGGAGGAAATACGGCAGATGCCGGACCGGGGCGGTGCGTCCATCGTCCTTCGGGAGCGGCAGGAGAGCGAAGCATATGAAGACACGGCGCTGCCGCAGACAGGGACATACAGGGACACGGCACTGCCGCAGACGGGGGCATACCGGGACACAGCGCTGCCGCCCGGGCGGCCCCGGTATCGGGTTCCCCTGCCTGAGATTCCCGAAAAGATCCGGGAGATGAGAAAGCTGTATGAGTACGGGGACGGCTCATTTTCGCAGAAATGCCGGAACTTTGTGAAGCAGGCGAGGTTCATGGAGGATTACGAGGATGGCGCGGCCTGGACCGGAGAATTCAGGCGCTTTTTTCCCACGTACCACGACCTGAATATAAAGCAGCTGCGGGGGTATTTTACCTGGCGGACGGCGGCGCGGAAAGGAACCTTCGGGCCGGCTCCCGCCTCGATGGCCTATCTGTATCTATACGAGCTGCTGTGCGGGGTCGGCGCGGAATCCCCGGAGGACAGTCTGCGGAAGATGAAGGAGTTTGAGGCGGGGTTTCTCGATTCGGGAACCGGCGACCCCGGCATCCGGAAGAATCTGCGGCGCTGGATGCTCGAGTACGCCGTGATCCACCGCATGCCGGCCGGGGAGGCGCGCGCGTGTGCGGATCCCGCGCTCATGGAGCGCGACTTTTCGCTGGCGGTTCTCCGGCAGCCGGAGCTTCACACGGATGAGGAGGTCTTCCGCGCGCTCTGTTATTTCGCGGGAAATACGGCCGCCCGGTCCCCCGCGGCGGACGGCGGATCCCGGGGCCCGCATCTTTTCGCCGCCGTGTGGCGCTTTATGGCGGAGCATTTCGAGGAGGGAGGCCGGGATCTCTTTACCTGCTGCTTCGGAAGCCGCAGGGTCTACCCCTGGCATCCGCTCTCGAACGCGGTATATCTTTGGGAATCCGCGCCGGCGGATATGGATTATGAGCTGAATCCCTGCAGGACCTTCCGCTGCCGCGGCGGGGCGTGGGAGGAGGAGCGGTACGAGAATCTCTTTTTTGACAGGGAGCGCTTCCGGTCCGCGGTCCGCGGAACGGACAGAATGCTGCGGAGATACCTGAAGACGGGGCATTACCTTCGCAGCCGCCCGGAGGAGGTGTGGGTCATCCCCTTCGTCGAGGCCGTTCTCGAAGAAGAGAGACGGGCGGAGCTTCTTTTGTCGCGGCCGGAGATCTCCATCGATCTTAACGGGCTCGACCGGATCCGGAGCGACGCGGCCGCCACCAGGGACAGCCTTCTCACCGGGGAGGAGACGGAGGAAATCCTGCCGGCCGGCCCGGAACTGCAGGGGACGGAAGAACAGCCCGGAGAGCTGCAAGAAGAGCCGGCCGGGGAGCTGCCCGGAGAACCGCCTCTCTTCACCGACCCGCTTCACGCGGAGATCCTCCGCGCTCTTTTGCGGGGAGATTCCGCGGAGGAGCTGATGAGAGAGCACCATCTGCTGCCCTCCGTCGCCGCGGACGCCATTAACGAGGCGCTGTTCGACGAGATCGGCGACAGCGTCCTGGAGTGCGACGGAAGCCGGGTTGCGCTCGTCGAGGATTACCGGGAGGATCTGGAGGAACTTCTGAAAAACTGAACGAACATTTAATTTCTGCTTGACACGGAGACAGAGAGGTTATAAAATCCATTTTCATAAAGACAAATTCGTCTTGGAAGAAATTCCGGGGCGCTTTTTCTTTTTTTCCGGGAAAGGTACGAAAAGCCGGCTGTACCGGGAAAGAGACAGGGGGTGAGGCTGTATGTGCTCAATACTGGGGATCTGCGGGCCCGGCACGGGATATGAGGACGTAAAGAGGGCACTGGAAAAAACGAAGTCAAGGGGACCGGACGACAGCCGGATCCTGGATACCGGAGACGGCTGGCTGGGATTTAACCGGCTGTCCATCATGGGGCTTACGGAAAGGGGCATGCAGCCGTTTGTCTTCGGAGGGGGAGCGACGCTCCCGGCCGTTCAGCCTGCAGGACCGGAGGGGGCGTGGTGCCTGCCCGCCCGAAGTGAGACGGCTGTCGTATGCAACGGTGAGATTTACGGATTCCGGTCCCTGAAAAGGGAGCTGGAGGAGAAAGGGTATCATTTCTTCAGCGGATCTGACTGTGAGATCCTTCCGGCGCTCTACAAAGAGCACGGGACGGATATGTTCCGCATGCTGGACGCGGAGTTCGCCCTCATTCTCCATGACAGAAGGACCGGCTCTTACATCGCCGCCCGGGATCCGGTCGGCATCCGTCCCCTTTACTTCGGCGTGAGGCCTGACGGGACATATGTGTTCGCCTCGGAGCCGAAGAATCTGACGGAACTGACGGAGAAAATCATGCCGTTTCCGCCCGGCCACTACTTCAGGGACGGCGCGTTTGTGAAGTACAGGGACATGTCGGAGGTGACCCGGTACAGCGGGGATTCCATGGAGGTGACGCTGTCCCGCATCCGCGACCTTCTGATTGAAGGGGTGAGAAAACGGCTGGATTCGGACGCGCCGGCGGGCTTTCTTTTATCCGGCGGTCTGGATTCCTCCCTTGTGTGCGGGATCGCGGCGCGGGAGTCCGGAAGGCCGCTCGAGACCTGGGCGATCGGCATGGATACGGACGCAATTGATCTGAAATATGCCCGGATGACCGCGGATTATATTCACTCGAACCACCACGAGGTCATCATCACGAAGGAGGACGTGACGGAGGCGCTGGAGCATGTGATAGAGGCAACAGGGACCTACGACATCACCACGGTCCGGGCTTCCGTGGGAATGTATCTTGTGTGCCGCGCAATTCATGAGAGGTCTGATCTGCGCGTCATTCTGACCGGTGAGATCTCCGATGAGCTTTTCGGATACAAGTACACGGATTTTGCTCCGTCGGCTTCGGCCTTCCAGATGGAGGCGGAGAAGAGGATCCGGGAGATCCATATGTACGACGTGCTCCGGGCGGACCGCTGCATCAGCGTCCATTCTCTTGAGGCCCGCGTACCCTTCGGGGATCTGGCTTTTGTGGAATACTGCATGTCCATCGATCCGGAGAAGAAGCTCAACCGATACGGGAAGGGCAAGTACCTGCTGCGCCGCGCCTTTGAGAAGGACGGGCTGATACCGGAGCGGATTCTGTGGAGGGAGAAGGCCGCGTTTTCCGATGCCGTCGGTCACTCGATGAAGGACGATCTTGCGGAGTACGCGGAGCAGCGGTATTCGGACGGGGCCTTTGAGAGTGGAATAAGAAAATACAGCCACGCGCGGCCGTTCACAAAGGAATCCCTGCTTTACCGGGACATTTTCGAGAAGTATTATCCCGGCCAGGCGGAGATGATCCCGGATTTCTGGATGCCGAACAGGGCCTGGAAGGGATGCGACGTGACGGATCCGTCGGCCCGGGTGCTGTCCAATTACGGGGACAGCGGAAAATGACGCCGCGGATCACGGGGATGTGAGATGTGAGCACCCCATCAGCGGGAAAAACACTTTTGAGGAAAGGAGAGACAGAGATGATGGAGAAGCAGGGAGTTCCGGAGATGTTCGGTTCCATGGTGTTTGACGACAGGGAGATGAGAGCGAGACTGTCCGCGAAGGTCTACCGCTCGCTCAGAAGGACAATTGACGAGAACGCGGATCTCGACGAGAAGATCGCCGAGGCGGTGGCATCCGAGATGCGGGACTGGGCGGTGGAGCGCGGCGCCACGCATTTTACGCACTGGTTCCAGCCCCTGACCGGAATCACGGCTGAGAAGCACGACAGCTTCATCACGCCCTCTCCCGACGGCGGCGTGATCATGGAGTTCTCCGGCAGGGAGCTCATAAAGGGCGAGCCGGACGCCTCATCCTTCCCGTCCGGCGGTCTGCGCGCCACCTTTGAAGCCAGAGGATATACGGCCTGGGACCCGACCTCCTACGCCTTTATCAAGGATCACACGCTCTGCATCCCCACGGCCTTCTGCT
>CAYLHR010000008.1:0-23941 GCA_964383335.1 uncultured Lachnospiraceae bacterium | reverse complement strand
ACCCTGTACAGGCACTGGGAAAGTAAACACGATATTACGGATCCAGTTGCCGTCCGGCCGCTTCTCAGGATAAAGATCAATCCTCTCGATAATCGCCCTCAGGAGGTCTTTTTTATCCGGTTCGTCCATCTCGCCATACAGCTCATCAAATGCCAGTAAAAGCTGATAGACATTCTCCCCGGAGATCTGTTCACTGCGAATCGTCTGGATCTCTTTCCTGGTCTCTTCGACCTCATCCTCGATCTCCGCTATCTTATCATAAAGATCATCATAACGGCGCTGAAGGTCCAGGATCTTTCGGTCATAGTGAGGATCCGTGACATCCAGGGTATCCATCTGCGTCTCCAGACGAGACTTGGTCCCCAGCAGTTGCCGAAGCTGCCCCTTCAGCGCGTCCAGTTTCTTTTCGTGTTCCTCTGTATTGACAACTGCTCCGATCTTCTCCCTGATAGCCTTTTCAAACTGCTTATCGTGAACCAGGGCAGAGATGATTGCAGCCACATACCGATCAATCTCCGTCTGTTCTAGATTTGTCCGGAAAGAGCACCTGTGGCCGGTCTCACCGCGCGTGTTCTTGCAGTAGTAATAATACCTGGTCTTGTTGTCCTTGCTGTGAGCCTTAGCGATGTTGCCGTATATTGGCTTTCCGCAGTCAGGACATCTGAGAATACCTGACAGAAGATGGACATGGTTGACATCACGGACCTTCTCCCGGCGATAGGCATTCTTTTTCCGTTTTTCTTGTGCCAGGTTCCAGTCGGCTTCAGATATGATGGCTTCGTGTTTCCCATCATACACCGGGAACTCCGACTGTTCAACCACATGCATCTCATTCCGGGTGCCGATCTTCTTTTCTGTCCGTCTTCGGCCGTATGCGATCTTGCCCATATAGACCGGATTATCAATGACCTTTTTTACGAAGTGATCTGAAAACCCCGGGATCGTTCCATTCTGTCGGATCTTTTTCACGTAGCCGTGATCGTTCAGATATTTGGCCACACTGCTCGTGCCTTCGTTAGTGTGGATATAACGGTTATAAATTAGCCGTATGACCTCTGCTTCGTCCTCAGCGATAAGAAGCTGGCCATCGATCAGTTTGTAGCCGTAAGGGGCAAATCCGCCGTTCCAGCGACCTTCTCTGGCCTTCTGTTCACGGCCTGCCATGGTCTGGGTCCGGATGTTCTCCCGCTCGAGCTCCGCCACCGCAGACAGTATCGAGATCATCAGCTTACCGGCATCCTTGGAACTGTCGATCCCATCTTCCACACAGATCAGGTTCACACCAAAATCCTGCATCAGCTGCAGAGAATTCAGCACGTCCGCAGCATTACGTCCAAACCGGGACAGTTTGAACACCAGGACATAATCAACATCGTCTTTACGATCCTGGATATCCTGGAGCATACGCTGGAAGTCCAGACGGCCCTGGATGTTCTTCCCGGAGAAACCCTCGTCCGAATACTCACCGGCAATCGTATAATCCTGAAACTCGGCGTATTTCCGCAGCTTATCCTTCTGAGCTTCCAGACTGTAGCCATCGACCTGAATCGCCGTAGAGACACGGGTATAGATATAGCATTTAGTCTTTGTCCTCAATCAGCTTTCACCTCTCAGTTCTCTCATTTCTCTGATAAGGAAGCCCTCCAGCTGTTCCCTGTCAGGAAGCTGCAACATATACTTTGATACAAACAGATTCTCATCCATACCATTCAGCACATACTGAACCATTTTCGGCCCCTTCTCTGTACATAATAAGATACCAACCGGCGGATTATCACCTTCTGTCATCTCTTCGAACTTGTAGTAAGAGACATAAGCGTTAAGTTGAGAAGCATACTCGATCCTAAACTTGTCCACCTTTAACTCAATGATGATATTGCAATGAAGGATACGATTATATAGGACCAGATCGATGAAGAAATACTCATCGTCAATGAGTATTCTTTTCTGTCTTGCTTCAAAGCAGAATCCATTCCCCATTTCCAACAGGAACTCCTGCAGATGATCCATAATCGCCTGTTCCAAATCGGACTCTGTCACTTCGTCCTTTGCGTTAAGATCAAGAAATTCCAATGCATATATGTTCTTTACCGATAGCGCGGTTCTATACCCACTGCTTTCAATCTTATCTGTCAACAGTTCCGGTTTCCTGCTAATACCAGCCCTGACAAACAGCTTTGTATCAATTTGTCTGCGAAGTTCACGCACACTCCAGACGCCCTTTATGCATTCCAGTTCATAAAAGAACCGTTCAAGCGGGTCATCAATAGCCATGATTTCCTTTAAATGAGAGAATGACAGCCTGGTTATCAATAGTTCAGGATCCGTTTCCAATTTGCGTGACGCTGTCCCGCAAATCTCAGGTGTTGTTTGATTCGAATCATTCAGATCCGGAAGCACCGCCTGTATTGTTGTAACGAGATTCGATGCTGCGCTTGCCGCATGCAATTTGCGTGACACTGTCACGCGCATCTGTGGGTATTTTTGATAAAAGACTCTGCATGTAGAAAGCATCTGGCGATCCAGGCCCTTGATATTCAGTTTTTCTGCAAGCTTTGTCAGTAAAGCACTCCCGTAATCAGCTCTGTCCTGGCCGTCCTGTTCAAACTCAACTATGTAATAACCGATTGCCCAGTTACGGGCCGTCAGCAACTGATTAACAGCACCTTTTGCAGTTATACTTGCCAGCTCATGCACTTCTTCAACATTCTGCAAAAGCTGTTCAAATGTTTGCATCTTGCTCATAAATCTACCCTTTCATCCATAACATCACCAAAATCGCCGCTTTATCCGTCTCGAATTACACTCGGTTAAACGCAACACGCCAAAGTAGTCGAAACCGACCACTTTAAACGTATCGTTTTCGTACCGATTAGTTCTCTTTTAAACCCGTCGAATTCGATGGGTTTTGAGTGTCCTCCTTTTCCTTGATCAGCCCTTCCATCCGGATATAGTACTCAAGCAGCCTCAGCACATAATCAGGGGCGTGCCTGGTATCATGTTCCCAGTCCGTCACTGTCCTGTAAGGGATATTAAAGTATTCACAGAACTCTTTCCGATTCATTCCAGTGCTTTCTCTCAAGGCTTTTATTTTTTCACTGTAATTCATTAATGACCTCTTCCTAAACCCCAATAATAACGCATTGCGTATTCAGTATATCACGCTTTCCTTAAATACGCAATGCGTTATTTGTTTTTCTATCGTTTTAGGCGCTCTTTCTAATACATTCGGTATTGTTCTGATAAACACAGCCGTGGTACGCCTTTAGCCGACGATAGAGTGCTTCAGTTGATAAAACGGGGCTGATATCTATTGACGATAACAAGATCTTCTCAAGTTCTTCTTTCTTCCGCTTCAAAAGATCCGGCCCGTATTTGATCATCAGCTTCGCCATCAGATCAGTGAATCGGTTAAACGCCGCCTTCTCTTCCAGTGTATCCGATCGTATCATTCTTTTCTCCTTGCCATTCGAGTTATCCACATCCTATCCCATCTGGAAACCCAATTAATACATTACATATTGAATCGAATGAATCGATTGATAGGATGGATATTTTATTGATAAGTACTTATTGTTCTTTTTCTTTTATAGGCACGGGATCGCCTGCACAGGGAAAGCCGTCGTTGGCTCCGCCTGTCAACTGATTCTCCAGTCTTGGAGAGTCTGTCTGTAGGGCTGTCGGCTGCTCTTCCTGATCCAGCGGACGTTCCCGAACCAAGTACTCTGTGTCTGCCAGTTGGCCAGTCTCCGTCCGGATCCTGTGCCTCGTAACATATCCATACCTCTCCAATTCTTTCACGGTGCTGCGGACCGAATCGAGACCGTCCTTGCTGAGACGGGCAAGGCCTTTCATGTTGTAGTTCCAATCGTCCGGCAGGCTCAGCATGACCGACAATAGCCCCTTGGCCTTCAGTGACAATCGTTTGTCCTTCAGATGGTAGTTGGCCATGACCGTGAAATTCTTTGTTCGCTCTACGCGAAAAACCTGTGACATCGTTTTTACCTCCTTCATGTCATTTTTGAAAAACTGAAAACTGACTCCCGGAGGTTCTGCTCTAAATTGATAAAACAAAAACGCCGGGTCACATAGATACGCACCGACAGACGAGCTCGAAAGCCCGTCAATACCGATATGTGTCTATGTAACCCGGCGATCAAACTGCCGGTGGCCGCCCCAAATTCAGCCCACTGTATCTGTTCAATCCGACAGATACTCTATATAAATCGGGAACTCTCCTTATTGAGAGAGATCCGATAACGAATCGGGCCGAAGCCGATTCCCCAAATAATCCATTTCTGGAACAAGACTATTCTACCAGCCTTTGCTTTTGCTGTCAATCCACCCAAAAAATGTTGACGTTTTTAAGCGTCAACGTCTTGCCGCAGCATCACATCACTACCCGGCAAGCAATGCAAACCTGTATGGATTGGCTAACTCGCAAGCAGGGCAAACCCGTAAGGTTTTTACATTTTTCTGCATTGAACCGTCCTCGCTTCGTTACCTGGCAAGCAGGGTCCCGATGGACGGTTCAAGAAGTGGCAAGCAGTGTTCCGAACCGGATCCGAACCACTTTCGCCACTTCAGGCTTGTTGGGATAATCCCAAACCCTTATGATCGCACAAGTGCGAGCTGCGCGTTTTCACGCTTCCATTAAAACAGGAGAAGCCCCTTTATGAGGCTTCTCCCTTATGAATGATTTTACGTTTTTTATGTTTTCCTAACATGGCCTTTGCAGTATATTTCCAGAGTTCTATCTGCGGAACACTGATTTCCAGCTGTTCAGCCTTCGCCCAGGATGGAACTTCCAGCTGCAGTTCACTAAGGCGCAGCAGCATTTGCCCCATAGCATCCATATCAACTCTCGCTGGAGATTCACATCTTATACTCGGCAGCGTTGATCACCTGGGCATCCTTCAGCTTTCCGAAGAAGCCGCTTAAGATTCCGTCAACCATTCCATCCCCGCTGTCTTCCTGATCCTGTCCTGCGATTTTGATCATGGCTACATCCTCGGCAATCATGTTCACTGCTTCCTCCTGCTCCTTCATGCAGACGACCACCGCACAGTCCGAGATCTTCATCTTCTCCATGATATCCTCAGGACTCAGATCCTCAGACAGTGTGACCTTCGCGCAATCCTCGATCCGAACACCATGCGGATACTTTTTCAGCACCGAAGCCCCAACCTTCAGCATCGGACGATCGGACAGCAGACCCTGTTCTGGGTCGATAACTTTTAATACGTCATAAACGCTTTCGACCTCGTCAAAGGCTTCCTCCAGATCTTTGGCCACACGAACTGTTCCGTCTACAAACAGATATTCCAGAGAGGAGAGAGCTTCTGCATCCATGATGGAAACGTCACCGGTGACGAGGAGCTTCGTCCCGTATTTCTTGATCGTCTTCTGCTTCAGCTCCAGGTCGTCATCGATGAGCACCGTGCCATCCGGGACGCGCACGATTTCAGCTTCTTCATCAAACTGCGAGATCAGCCTGTCTACCAGGCTTTCTGCGATAGTGATCTTCCGGGCCGCAATCTTCAGTCCCTTCTGAATCAGAGCCTCTGCATTGATCCCGTTATCCAGGAAGAAGAGATTACCAGAGCAGTAGTAAAGCGTATTCGCCGCTCTTTGAATAAACAGGTCGTCGATCGCGGTATCTGCTTTCAGGATGCTCGCGCCATTCGGATAGTATTCGGTTTTGCCGTTCACCTGGAAGTTTGCGAACTGGCCTTCCATGCTTTTTGGCATCAGGACCTTGCCATTGACCATGATTTTGTAGTAGCTCTTTACCGCTTCCGCACTTCCATCGGCCACCAGCAGTTTACCATTGACCATCAGGAATACACCGGTTCCATCCGCATCCGGTCCGATCTCACCCTTACCGTTGATGCTCTTTACAGTGATATTCTGTCCATCCGGAACCTCCAACACGTTCGCGACATTCATCGTCACAGGGTACTTATTCAGAAGTTCCCGGGAACGCTCTCCGACGATCAGGATCGCTGAATTGATCGTGATATGTTCGAAACCTGCCAGACTTTCTTCCGTAACTTCTCTGGCATCACAGGTCGCCGCATTAATGACTTTGTTTTTCATGAATTCCGTCCTCCATGTTATTTCAGTTTTTCTCTCAGGAGCTTCTTGGCGCGTCTTAACGCTGCCCGGACTCCTGATGGTGACAGCCCGTATTCTTCTGCGAGTTCCTTTGAGGTGTAACCTTCAAAGTACCTTTTGATGAAAAGCTGGGACAAATCCGGCGGTAGCGAAGAGAGGATCATAGCTGTTTCGATTTCCGAAAAACCGCCGTCTGTTTCCTCCTCCACTAGCATTCGGTTGTTCTGCTCTACTGTTCGCCTTCGGCAGGCATCGTAGAACAGGTTCCTTGCCACCTTATACAGCCAGGCCCGTCGTTCTTTCTCGCCCAGTTCTTCAGAAGATCCAGATTGGAAAGTGCCTTCATGAAGGTCTCCTGCAGTAGATCTTCCGCATCACTGATATTTCCGCATACCATACAGCAGTATTTCAAAAGCTCTGCCCGATACACGGTATATAGTTCTGTGATCATGGCACCCTCCTTTCCTTCGGCTTTCACTCTTATAACGTTTGAGAACGGGGAAGTGTTTTCATGTTTTTATACAAACTCCTAAAAATCCTCCTCCCGGAATCGGGGCATTTCCATTTTCTCCAGACCTACTCGTGTCAGCCGGTATACAGTATTGCAGACTTCGGTAATATATTTCCTGTCATGGGAAACACTTATAATGGCCCCGGGGAACTGCTTCAGAATGCCCCGGACCTCCGGTCCGGAAAGTGGCGAGAAATTACGGGTCGGTTCATCCAGGATCAATACATTCGCCTCTGTCAGACTGATCTTTAAGAGGAGTAGTTTTGCTTTCTGGCCGCCGGAAAGTTCCCGGATCGGATGGAACATCTCATCTGCCGTATATTTCATGGATCCCAGATAGGTCCGCACCATGGTTATATCATCCTTTTTCCCGGAAGGCGCCAGATATTCCACAGGAGTCCGATCATAGGGCAATGTCTCTTCATAATTCTGAGACATATAACAGGCCGTCAGGTCCTGCCGCGAAAGAAGTTCTTCTGCGATCTTCCGGATCAGGGTCGTCTTTCCGGAGCCGTTATCTCCGATCATGCAGATCTTCTCCGGTCCCCTTACATTCAGTGCGATAGACTTGGCCAAGACTCTCCCATCTGGGGCGGTTAACTCCGGTAGATCGTACTCAATCACCATTTTCCCTGCAGGCATGGGACTCTGATGTTCGAAGCGAATCGTGATAGGGGATTCCTTTTCGGGAACTTCGGTCATTTCTTCATGTTCCCTGTCATAGCGCTTCTCCAAAGACTTGACCGCCTGCATCTTTTTCTTTAACAGTCTCCCGCCGTGGGGATCCTGTCTCGAGATGTTCCGAAGATCGGACTCCACCGTCTGTTCAATGCGCCGGAATCGTTCCATGGCTTTTTTCTCTTCACGGCGTTCACTGTAAGCTTCCTGCAGCTGCTTATCGAATGCCCGCTGCCGTTCTTCCATAAATGTCCGGAAAGGCACATTGGCGATCGTCACTCTGGATACGGTTTTTCGCCGCAGCTGCTCAATCAGGATCACCCGATTGGCTGTCCTCTCAATCAAGGTTTCATCGTGAGAAATGAAAAGAACACTGCCCGGGAATCGGTTGATCATCTTTTCCAGCCACCAGAGTGTGGAAAGGTCAATATCATTGGAAGGCTCATCCAGAAGGAGAATATCCGGATTGGCAAGAAGCAGTCTCGCCATCTGCGCCTTGACTCTCTCTCCACCGGAAAGCGAAAGCATTTTCTGATCGGAGTAGAACAGAGAAACAGGGACCCTCATCTCTGCTGCCAATTTCTCCAATTCAAAAAGATGTGCGTCCTGAAATGCCGGCAATTCGGAAAAATATTCAAAAACCGTTTTCCGTTTATCATCATCCGTGAGTTCCTGCGGCAGGTATCCCAACAGCTCACCCTGAAGGATTCGGACCCCGTCTGCTTCCGCATAGGGCTCCACCAGACCGGGATCATAGATCCACTTTAATAAAGTGGACTTTCCGTTCCCTTCCTCTCCGATTAGGACCGCCTTATCGCCGCGGTTCAACACGAAATCAAAATCTTTCAGGATCGTTCGCAGATCTTTTCTGTGTGTGATGGTAAGTGATTTGACTTGTAACAAAAAAACACCCCTCTCTGACATGCACAGACTGATAAGTGTCTGTCAGAGCGAGGCGGTTCTTTGCTTGCATAGAACAGGATAGGAAAGGACAAGGATCATCTGCGCCCATACATATAAGGTGATCCCGATCTCTTTCATTAAGATCCGCTCGAAAAACAGACAATCTTCATTCAGTCTACGCAAACTAATTATGGGTATACTATCCCCATAAAACATCTTTCGCTTACATATTCTGAAATCGATTATCTGTTGATCATTGCTTCACCATCACATGAAGATCATGTGCCTTTCAAAAAATCAAGAGTATTATATCATAACAACAGGATTTCTTCAATCCTGTTTATCAAGTGCTTGAATCATTTGAAAGACTTTGAATGCCTCAATGATCGCCTCTTCCTTCTCCTTCGGAGTCTCCGGTGACCTACTGTCCTCTCTCTTCGGCAGATTATAGTTTTGCCGCTCAATGATACCGCATTTCCGCTTCGTCTTCGCGATATTCAGGTGCGTCACATGGAACCCGTACTTCTCCTGTACCCAATCCTGGATCTGCTCGTATGTAGCCCCTTGCTGAAACTTAGACATGTCCATGTCTTCCAGATTGAATTCCACGCGGATCTTCTCGCTCGATATGTTTCCCTTGGAAAGTTGGACAACCGTCTCGACGTGCTGCGTCTGCGGAAACATATCCACGAGTACAAACCGGCTCATTTTCCATCCGAATCTTCGCAGGTAAACCATATCTCTGAGGAAACTTGTTGCCTTACAGGAAATATATACCATGTTCGGGATATGATAATCATTAATCTGACGCAGAGCCTTCTCACTGACGCCCTCGCGTGGAGGATCCAGTATCACGTAATCCGGCCGTTCAGGCAAAGTTCCGAGAAGCTCCGGCACATCGCCGGCCAGAAATGTGCAGTTTTCTATTCCGTTGACCGCCGCGTTTCTTCTGGCATCCTCCACCGCCTCGCTCACGATTTCGATCCCGTACACATGCTCCGCATTCTTTGACACAAGCTGAGCGATCGTGCCCGTGCCACTGTAGAGATCATAGATAACCGGCTTTCTGCCGTCAGCTCCGGGAGAGCCGATTCCGGAAGTTTCCATATAATCGCGGACGGCGGCGTAAAGCACCTCCGCACCCCGCGTATTTGTCTGAAAGAAGGAAAACAGGGTGACCTTGAATGTGAGGCCGAGTATCTTCTCATAGAAATAGTCACGTCCGAAGATACAGCGCACCTCATCGGGAAGAAGCGCGTCGGCGACCCTGTCACAGATCGCGTGATGAAAGCCGGCGAAGGAACCCTGAAGCGGCAGCGCTTTCAGCTGTTCCGCAAGCCCACCGAAATCGTGCTCCTCCTGCGAGGACGTCGCGAGCACCGCCAGAATCTCCCCGGAAGCCTCGGATCTTCTCAGCATGAGATAGCGGAGATAACCGATATGCTTCAGCTTATTATAGAACGGCAGACCGGCGGACGCGCAGTAGTCGCGGATCGTTTTCAAAATGAGCCGCATATCCGGATGCGCCAGGGCGCAGTTCTCCGCGTCCAGCACCGTGTATCTGGTTCCGGTCCGGTGCATGCCGAGAGCGAGCGGACCCCCGATCTCCTCGTCGCCGAAGGAGAGGTCGATTTTATTCCTGTACTCAAATTCCATGGGGCTCGCCTTGATTCCGTCAAAAACCGTGTCTTCATCCGTGACAGGCCCGAGAAGACAGCGGATCTGCTCCTCCTTCATGCGGAGCTGGTCAGCGTAGGGAACCGTCTGGTAGAGACAGCCGCCGCAGCGGCCGAAGTGATCACACAGAGGAGGCCGCGTCTCAAGCGGAGACGGTTTTACGACCTCAAGCCGGTTTCCGAAAACAGTGGTGCCGTGTTTTTTATAGACCCGGAAGAGAACCTCCTGGCCCGGTATCACGTTTTTGACCACTCCCTCCTCGCCTGTTTCATCTACGTGAAAGACACCCTTATTCGGATAATCCACTCTGTCAATTACGGCGCTTGCTAAGTCCTTCTTTTTCATGGTCCTCCCCAACGCAAAGAGTTCAAAAAAACGCCCCGGCTGCACGCCGGGGTGTTCTGATACCCGTTCCTATATCCATCCGGATGATTCTGACTTTTCTTATCCGGGCAGCTTTATTCCGCTGCCGGAGCCTCTTCCGCCTCTTCAGGTGCGGCTTCCGCGGCCGCTTCGGCCTCTTCTTCCGCCGCGGCGGCTTCCTTGATCTCCTCGGCCGCGTCGGCGATCTTCTCCTTCAGATCCTCGGCGGCGTCCTCTGCCTTCTCCTTGAGATCCGCAGCGGCCTCCTTTACGCTTTCGGCCTTGCTGCTTACGACATCCTCCTCGTCCTCGAAATAGTCATCGAAGTCATCGTCAAAATCATCTTCGAAATCCTCGAGATAATCAGGTGTCAGAAAACGATAGACGGCATAGCCGATCGCCGCGCACACAGCAAGAATACCGATCGCTGCCAGAATTTTAAAGAGCTTGCTTTCGCCTTTGTTATTCATAAATAATGTCCTCCTTCAGAAAACTGAGTTTATTATAACACGCGGAGATGGCATTTTCCACATGGAAATGTGCCGATTCTCACCTGCCGCCGTGCATTTCGCACATTTTTCACAAAATTCTGCATTTTTTAAGTAGTTTTTCCTCCTGTGTTGGTATTATAATAACGACGAAGGGTAACTGCATCAGTTTACGAAAAGGGGAGTGAAATTATGTCAAATCGTTCCAATCGCGGCCGCAATATTGCTACCGCCATCTTGGCCGTCCTCGCCATCGCCATTCTGGGCGTGATGGCGTTTCTCGTCGGGCGCGCCGGTCTCACAAGTATGAAAACAGAAACTGCCGCCAGCGAAGAGCAGACGGTGAGTTTTGAGAACATCATCACCGACAGCACGGAAAGCCCCGCGGAGAGCGCCGCTTCGGCTGTCGAATCGGCTGCCTCCGCCGCTGAATCCGCAGAGGCCGCTGCTGAAAAAGACACGAAGAAGGATAAAAAGAAAAAGAAAAAGAAAGCCGCCGAGAGCAAGGCCGAATCAGCGGCCGAATCTGCAGCTGAGTCTGCGGAGCCCGCTGTGGAATATCCGCTCACGGCTTACGGTGCCGGATATGATATTAATGTCCGCGCGGCGGCCAATACGGAGGGCGAGGTTCTCGGAACCATTCAAAGAGGCGAGGCCGTAACGGTGACCGCCGTCACAGAGGACGGCTGGAGCACGGTTGACTATAACGGACAGACCGGTTACATCAAATCGGAGTTCCTCTCCACGGACAAGACCTATGACCAGGTCTGGGATCTCGAGACGCTTCCCAATGACCGTCTTGATTTCGGATACAGCAGCGAGAACCGCGACGGCGATAACGTGCCGACCGACTGGAGATGGTACGAGGCCAAGTGGGGCCAGTTCAATGTCGACTGGATTCAGGACACGTCGCAGAAGACCATCTATCTCACGATGGACGAGGGATTCGGAAACGACAATACGATCAAGATTCTTGATACCCTCAAGGAAAAGAATGTGAACGTCACCTTCTTCCTCACAAAGAGCTTCGTCGACGAGAGGCCCGAGCTCGTCCAGAGAATGCTGGATGAGGGCCACCAGCTCGGAAATCACACCTGCACGCACAGAGTCATGCCCGAGCTCAGTATCGATGAGCAGACAGAGGAGATCATGACCCTGCAGAATCAGGTGAAGGAGCAGTTCGGATATGATATGAAGCTCTTCCGCTATCCGGAGGGCGCCTACAGCGAGCAGTCGCTCGGCCTCGTAAACAATCTGGGCTTCAAGGCCGTCTTCTGGTCCTATGCCTACGTGGACTACAACGATGAGCAGCCTCCGGTCGACGAATCGCTGCAGGCAGCGCTCGACGCCCTGCATCCCGGCGCGGTCTATCTGCTGCACGCGAAGTCCGATACCAATACCGCCATGCTCGCGGATTTCATCGACGGCGCCCGCGACAAGGGCTTTGAATTCGGAACTTATCCGCTCAGCGCCAATTAAACTGTATACATAAATGCACCACGTGCTTTTTATACCGAACAATTCATTTTTGAAACCGGAGACCTGGCGTCTCCGGTTTTATCAGTTCTTACATTTATCCGGCGGCATTTCCCGCAATTCGGGGCATGTCGCTGAAAATCAGCCGGTCAGCTTGCATTCCAGCGGTCATTCAAATATACTTTTTTCTGTCTGATTTTATAAAGCAAGTGAAGAAACGGAGGTTTTTCATGGGCGGCTTTTTTGGTGTGGCATCACGTGAGGATTGTGTTTTTGATCTGTTCTACGGCACGGATTATCACTCACACCTCGGAACAAGGCGCGCAGGCATGGCCGTCTACGAAAGCGTGAAGGGGTTTGACCGCGCGATTCACAACATCGAGAGTTCCTATTTCCGCCCGAAGTTCGAGGGGGATATCCGGAAGATGAAGGGCCATCTGGGCATCGGCTGCATTTCCGATTATGAGTCCCAGCCGCTCGTCATACGCTCTCATCTCGGGGTCTTTGCCATCACGACGGTGGGCAGAATCAACAACATGGACGAAATCACAGAGGCGCTGTCCTCCAACGGTTTTCAGCATTTTCAGGAAATGAGCGGCGGAGGCGTCAACCCGACGGAGATCGTGGCTTCCATTATTTCCCAGAAGTCCTCCTTCACGGAGGGCATCCGCTATGCGCAGGATCTGATCCGCGGTTCCATGACCATCCTGGTTCTCACGGAAAAGGGAATTTACGCCGCCAGAGACCGCTGGGGACGCACTCCGGTGCAGGTCGGCAAAAAGGACGGCGGCTACTGTGTCTGCTTCGAGAGTTTCTCTTTTCTGAATCTGGGTTATCAGTTTGAGAAGGAGCTCGGGCCGGGCGAGGTGGTGTTCCTCACGCCCGAGAGCTGTGAGACCTGTGTCCCTCCGCGGAAGGATATGAGGATCTGCACATTTCTCTGGATCTACTACGGCTTCCCCGCGTCCACCTATGAGGGGCTCAACGTCGAGGACGCCAGGTACAGATGCGGCAGAAAGCTCGCGGAGCGGGACGGAAAGCGGGGCATCCGGCCTGACTGTGTCGCCGGCGTCCCGGATTCGGGTATCGCGCACGCGGTCGGCTACGCGAACGCCTCCGGCATTCCCTATTCCCGGCCCTTTGTCAAATACACGCCGACCTGGCCGCGCTCTTTTATGCCGACCCATCAGGACAAGCGGAACCTGATCGCGAAGATGAAGCTGATTCCGGACCGCGCCCTCATCGGGGGAAAGAGTCTTCTTCTCATCGACGACTCCATCGTGCGCGGAACCCAGCTTCGGGAAACCACGGAGTATCTCTTTGAGAACGGCGCGCGGGAAGTCCACATCCGCCCGGCCTGCCCCCCGCTCGTATTCGGATGCCCGTATCTTAATTTCTCGCGCTCCGATTCCGAGATGGAGCTCATCACCAGGCGCACCATCGAAAAGCTGGAGGGGACGGCCAATCCCTCCGACGGGATTCTGGACCGCTATCTGGATCCGGATTCCGACAATTATCACGCGATGCTCGAGGAGATCCGGAAGGAGCTCAATTTCACCTCTCTTCACTATCACCGCCTTGACGACATGGTGGAAGCGGTGGGCATCGAGCCCTGCAGTCTCTGCACCTATTGCTGGAACGGAAAAAACTCACGCCCTGCCGGGCGTCAGTCTGCTTTTTCCAGATTCGCGTATTCCGCGAGGAGCCGCTTGGTTCCCCAGAACGGGAAGTCCACAACAACCATATGCTTTCTTCCCGAGAGCGAAACCTCCCTGATCACGCCCTCTCCGAATTTCACATGCCGCACTCTCTGTCCCGCCGTGAGCGAGCCGGGATCGAGCGGCTGCGTGATCGCTTTCCGCAGCGTCTCATTTACGCCGGACCGGACCGGGCCGGTCTCATATTCCCGTGTAAGCCGCGGAGAAACAGTGCGTGCCGACGGCATACGGGCGATACGGGACAGGCCGGCCGCCTCACCGGAATCCACCATTTCTCTCGGAATCTCCCGCACGAAGCGCGACAGCGCGCTTGTGACCATCTCCCCGCGCAGCATTCTCTCCCGCGCGCAGGTGAAGGTGAGCTCCTCCTTCGCCCGCGTGATTCCGACGTAGGCGAGCCGCCTCTCCTCTTCGATCTCCGCCTCCGGGTCATCCGCCCGGATGGACATCTGGCTCGGAAAGAGCCCCTCCTCCATTCCCGACATGAAAACAGAGGGAAATTCAAGTCCCTTGGCCGAGTGAAGCGTCATGAGAAGGACGCGGTCATCGTCGTCCTCCACCGCGTCGATGTCGGCGATGAGGGCGACCTCCTCCAGAAAGCCGGACAGGGAGGGCGACTCCGCGTCGGTCTCGTACTGAACCGCCTTCGAGATAAATTCATTGATGTTTTCTGTTCTGGCTCTCGCCTCGTCCGTGTCCTCCTCCGTGAGCTCCGTCATATAGCCGCTTCTTTCCAGAACGGAGCGGACGAGCTCGCTGATCTTCATGGTTTCCGCCTCGGCCCGCAGGGTTCCGATGAGGGCGGCAAAGCCGCTCACCTTCTTCGCCGCGGAGGCGGAGAGAGCCGGCACGCGGTCCGCCTCGCAGCAGGCGTCAAAGAGGGAGATGCCTCCCGCCTCCGCGTAGGCGGACGCCCTGCCCACCGTCGCAGCTCCGATCCCCCGCTTCGGCGTGTTGATGATGCGGGCGACCATGAGATCGTCGGAGGCATTGTCGATGGTTTTCAGATAGGCGAGGACGTCCTTGATCTCTTTCCGCGAATAGAAGTTGACGCCGCCCACGATCCGGTAGGGCACATTTTCCAGCAGAAATTTTTCTTCAAACAGGCGGGACTGCGCATTTGTGCGGTAGAGGACCGCGAAGTCGCGGTACTGCCGGCTTCCCCCTCTCACCGCGGCCGAGATCTCCCGGGCGACAAAAGACGCCTCCTCAAAGCCCGTGGCGAAGCGCCGGAGCCGCACCTGCTTTCCCTCTCCGTTGTCCGTCCAGAGCCGCTTGGCCTTTCTTCCGTGATTGTGCCGGATCACCTCATTGGCCGCATCGAGGATCTTCTGCGTCGAGCGGTAGTTTCTCTCCAGCTTCACGACGCGCGCGTCCGGGAAGAAACTCTCGAAATTCAGGATATTGCGGATATTGGCCCCCCGGAATTTGTAGATGCTCTGATCGTCGTCGCCGACGACGCAGAGGTTCCGGCTGCGCTCCGCCAGAAGGGAGATGAGGCGGAACTGGGCAGTGTTGGTGTCCTGATATTCGTCGACCATCACGTAGACGAAGCGGTTCTGATAGAATTCCAGGACCTCGGGATTCCGCTCGAAGAGCTCCACCGTCTTCATGATGAGGTCGTCGAAATCCATCGCGTTGTTTTCCTTCAGGCGCTTCTGATACTCGGCGTAGAGATCCGCCGCCGTCTCCTCGAAAAAGTCCGCCGCCTCCAGCCTGAAGGCAGCCGGGTCGATGAGCTCGTCCTTGGCCCGGGAAATCCTCGCGAGAACGGCTTTTTCCCGGATCCGCTTCGGATCCAGCTTCTTCGCCTCAAATATGCGCTTCATCAGCTGCACCTGATCGTCCGCGTCGTAGATGGAAAATGAGCCGGTCCAGCCCAGATATTCGGCGTTCTGCCGGAGTATTCTGACGCACAGGGAGTGAAATGTGCTGACATGGATGGATTTCGATCCGAATCCGATCATGTCATCCACCCTCTTCCGCATCTCCTCAGCCGCCTTGTTGGTAAAGGTAATCGCGAGGATGGACGCGGGACTTGCGCCCTTCTCCTCTATCAGCCAGGCGATGCGGTGCACCAGAACCCTGGTCTTCCCGGATCCGGCGCCCGCCAGTATGAGAACCGGTCCCTCCGTGGCGAGAACGGCCTCCCTCTGTTCATCGTTCAAGGCTCTCAGAATCGCTGAATCTTCCATATATTTCTCCATAAGCTTATGCTGCAGTCCGTCCGCCGCGGTTCCGGCGGCGGGTGACATGTATTGTACCACACCGGCAGCCGAAAATCGATTCTGACTTGTTATCTCGTAAAAAAAACTATATCATAGAGTGGTAATATTTCATGACGAAACGTCATGCCCTTTTTAAGGAGGCCCATATGAATCAGTCCACGAGAGATCTCCTCCGGGCAGCCGCGAAAGAATTTTCGGAGCTCAGCTATATCCGTCCCGAGGATGTTCCGGATATTCCTCTTTATATGGATCAGATCACATCCTTTATGGATGCCAAGCTGGAGACCTGCAAGAGGCATCCGGATGACAAAATCCTGACCAAGACCATGATCAACAACTACACAAAGAACAAGCTGATCCCGCCTCCGGAAAAAAAGAAATATTCCAGAGACCACCTTCTGCTCCTCATATATGTCTATTACCTCAAGGATTTTCTTCAGATCAGCGACATACAGACGCTCCTGCAGCCCCTGGAGGAACATTTCTTCCAGAAAGACGGGGAGCTCTCCATGCCTGATATCTATGAGACGGCAGTCGAAATCGTATCGGGACAGAAAGAGGAAATGATGAAGGATCTGGTCCGGCGCTTCGAGATCGCGCGGAAGGCCTTTCCCGAGGCGGAGAAGGACGAGGAGAATTACCTTCAGATTTTTTCATTTGTCACCCTCCTGAGCTTCGATGTCTACGTCAAGAAAAAGCTGATCGAATCCATCGTGGATCAGATGCTGCAGAAGGAGAGCGGCAGATCCGGCAAAAAAGATAAGAAGGACTGAAGCGCCGCATGAGGGCCGGACGCGCCGTCTCACCACTCGACGCCGCGCCTGGCCCCGATGCCTCTGTCATAGGGATGCTTTTCCTTGCGGATGACGGAGAGATAATCCGCCCGCTCGCGCAGCCACTCCGGCGCCTCCCTGCCCGTCAGAACCATCTCCGCCCCGCGCCCGGATCCGGCGTCAAGCACCTCCTCCAGCTCTTCGCGCCGGATCATGCCCGTCTTCAGCAGGTGCAAAACCTCATCGAGCACGATCAGGTCCGCTCCGCTCTCTTTTACGGATAAGAGCAGCTTTTCGTTCGCCTCCGCCGCTTCCGCGAATTCTTCTTCCGTCATCCGGAAGGTAAAACCGGCTTTTACGGCGGGCACCCTGACCGTTATCCCCTCCGTATTTCTCAAAATGCGGATCTCACCGGAGCTTCCGTCCTTAAGAAACTGAACAAACAGCACCCTCCACCCGTGGCCGGCAGCCCGTATGGCCTGTCCCGCCGCGGCGGTCGTCTTGCCCTTTCCGTCGCCTGTAATCAGATGAATCACCGCATCCGCCTCCCGTCAGATCCCGCCGCCTGATATCTTCCCGCGGCCGCGAGAAAACCGGCGGCCGCCTCCGGGGCCGATGGATAGTAGAGATGAGGAAATCCCCAAAGGCCCCCGTTTTTCCTGTGAATGCACATCCAGGTCCTGCCGCTGCCGGGCTTTACTGCGCAGCAGTCGGAGCCCGGATCACTGCTTTCGTACGCGTGGTATTCGTGCGCGCGGACAGAGGGACCCCCGTCCCGCGCCGTCACCGTGATATAGCCGAATCTGCCGGTTCTGCCGGCGTAGAAGGCCTCCGCGTCCAGCGCGCCCGCCATCGGATAAGACCGGCCCTCCCGGTCCGTGAGCGATCTGTGCAGGTAGAGAAAGCCGCCGCACTCCGCCATGGCCGGCATGCCGGATAAGAGCGCGGCCCGCACCTCTTTCCGCATGGCCGCATTTCCGGAGAGCTGCTCCGCGAACAGCTCGGGATAGCCCCCGGGGAGGATCAAACCGCCTGTCCCATCCGGAAGCTTCGGGTCATGAACGGGAGAGAAAAAGACGATTTCCGCACCCAGCTCCCGCAGCAGCTCCAGATTGCCGTCATACATAAAGCAGAAGGCCTCGTCGCGGGCGACGGCCAGTCTGACGGGCGGAAGCTCCGGCAGAGCCTCTCCGGCAGACTCCTTATTATCTTCGCCGCCCAGAGGCGGCGCCTCAGCCGCGATCCGTATGATCCGCTCCAGGTCGAAGCACTCACGTACGCATCCGGCCAGAAGGGAGAGGCGCTCCGCGAGGTCCGCCACCTCATCCGGCATGATGAGCCCCAGATGGCGGCTTTCGATGTCGAAGGCGGGGTTGCGCGGGAGACTTCCCACAACCGGAATTCCCGTCTCCTTCTCTATGATCTCCGACAGGGGCCGGACAAGGCTCTCCGCCGCCCGGTTCAAAATCACGCCGGCGATCCCGGCGTCCCTCCTGTAGGTGCTGATACCGCGGATGACCGGTACTGTGCTGAGCCCGCTGCCCGCCGCGTCAATCACGAGCAGAACGGGCGTGCGTGTGAGAGATGCCGTTTCATAGGTGGAGCAGGAGGCGGAGATTCCGCCGATTCCGTCGTAATAGCCCATGACGCCTTCCGCCACCGTCACATCCGCGTCCGCCCCGTGGCGGATCAGGGTCTCCTCCATCTGCGCGCGGCTCATGAGAAACCCGTCGATATTTCTGCTTCGGATGCCCAGCACCCTCTCATGAAACATGGGATCGATGAAATCAGGCCCGCACTTCACCCCGCGGACCCGGAGGCCCCGGTCCGCCAGCGCCTTCATGAGTCCTATGGAGACGAGCGTCTTTCCGCTGCCGCTTTTGGGCGCGGCGATCAGTATTCTCGAAACTGCTGTCATGTTCACTCTCCCGCTTCCGGATTCTCGATGAGAAAGACCGAAAGGCCCTCCGGCACATTTTCCGAAAATGCCCCGACGGTCGTCTCGTAAAGCCTCTCGCCCCTGCCCGACAGGTCCACGCCCACCCTCACGGAAAGGCCGCCCAGTCCCCGGTTCTTCAGCTGTCCCAGCAGAGCAGCGGATGAGGGCCCTGTTCCGGCCAGGACGAAGACCCGCCGGTTCCGCATGACAACGTCCGCCAGATCCGGTTCTCTGCCGTGCGCGCTGATGAGGCGGACGTCCTCCCAGGGTATGCCCCACTGCGCGCAGAAGTACTGGACAGAGGATATGCCGCAGATGAGGCGCACGCGCCAGCCTTCTTTTTTCCGCAGCTCCGCCGCCAGGCTTCCCGCACCGGAGTAGAAGCCGATATCCCCGGAGAAGAGCACGGCCGCCGTCCCGTACTCCGGATGCCCGTCAAGGAAAGAGGAGATCTCCCCGCTTTTCCAGGAGGCAAACACGGGCTTGTGATACGAAGAGAAGCTCTGAAGCAGGCGGCCGGATCCGATGAGGACGTCCGCCCCGAGGATCGCGTCCTCCGCCTCTTTGGTAAGAAGGGACGCCGCGCCCATCCCGGCCCCGATGAGATAAACGGTTTTCCGGCGGGGCATCTCCTCCCCGAAGAGCCGGCGGAGCACCCCGCCGACAGACAGACCGTCCGTCTCCCCCGGTCTCCGGATCAGGATCACGCCGGCGCCGGCCCTCTCCGCCGCTATAAGCTTGCCGGACAGCCCGCCGGCATCCCCGGATTCCTTTGTCACAAGCCAGGCCGCCCCGGTCTCCCGCAGCACAAGCTCATTCATCTCCTCGCTGAAGGGCCCCTGCATCGCGATGATCTGCCTCCCGGCAAAGCCGGCCCTGCGGCAGGCGGCGACGGACTCCTCCGACGGAAGTACCCGCACGGTCAGTCTTTCCCGGAAACCCGGAACGGATGCATAGGGAAGCAGTTCCCTGCTGCCGGTCGTGATCAGGGCATTTCCCCCGTGCTCCGCAAGAAAATGAGCCGCCTCCCGGACGCTCTCCACACGGACCAGCTTCCCGCTGAAATCCGTCTTTGCGGATTCCCCGCAGTTTCTGAGAAGCCGGAGATACGCGCACCCCGCGGCGCGGCAGGCCTCCCTTATGTTGCGGCTTACCTGAACCGCGTAGGGATGGGTGGCGTCCACGACGGATCCCGCACCGTGATCGCGGAAGAGCCGCTCCATGCCCTCCGCGTCCAGCCTCCCCACTCTCACGCGCTCCTGCGGAATGCCCGCGAGGACCTCCTCACCGTACGCCGAGGCGACGCATACAAGATAATCCGCCTCCCGCTCCGAAAGCGCCCGCACAAGCTCCCGCCCCTCTGTCGTTCCGGCAAATACAATGATTCTGCTCACTGTCCGTCCTCCCGCCGCGCCATTTCGCCCGGGGCATAGCCTCTCGGCGTGATCATTTTCCCGTCCTCCGCGCGCGTGGAGGGGTTTCCGATAAAGACCGTGGTAAACATGTCGGCCTCGCGCTCCGAAAGACACCGGAGGGTCATGATCTCAACGCTCTCCTCCTCTCTGCCGATCTGACGCGCGATTCCGCAGACCGTCTCCCCGGGCAGGGTCTCAAGCAGGATATCACACGCCCTCCTCAGATACCCCCGTCTCGACCGGCTCCCCGGATTATACAGAACCACAACAAAACCGGCCTCCGCCGCGAAGCGGAGCCGCTTTCCGATCACCTCAAAGGGTGTCAGCCTGTCGCTTAAGGAGATCACCGCGAAGTCATGCGCAAGGGGCGCGCCCAGAAGCGCGGCGCCCGAGAGCGCGGCCGTGACCCCGGGGAGGATCCGGACCTTGGCGCCCGGATACCCGGGCGCGAGCTCGAGAACAGGTCCCGCCATACCGAATACGCCCGCGTCCCCCGACGAGACGAGCACCACCTTCCGCCCGCCGGCGGCCTCGCGAAGAGCCGCCCGGCACCTGTCGAGCTCCCGCGTCATGCCGCTCTCCATAAACGGCTTTTCGGGAAATTCCGCCCGGAGCGGCGTCACATAGCCGCTGTACCCGACGATGAGCTCCGCCTCCTCCAGCGCGCGCTGTACCTCCAGCGTTCTTTTCATTTTGTCCCCGGGTCCGAGACCCAGAACGGTCAGTTCACCCATGATCGCCTATATTCTCCTCACGGCCGCAGCGGCCGTGATGCCGCATCCGGCCCGTTTTCCGAAAACCAGTTCCGCGCCGGGTCCCGCACCGATGAGGGCCGCGCGCTCACAGACATTGTCCACCCCCACCGTCTGTCTCACAAATTCCGAGGCGGTGAAGGATCCTTCCGCCTCCATGAGTGTCTCCGCGTCAAAGGTGATAAGCGGAAGCCTGTGCCTGTCACAGAAGGCGCGGAGGGCAGGCTCTCCCTCCTTCAGGTCGATGGTGCAGACGGCGTAGATCTCCTCCGGCCGGATCCGCATCTCATGAAGGATCGCGAGGAGCCGGGATTCCGCTGCCTCCGGGTCCGTCCCCTTCCTCATGCCGACCCCCAGCGTGTAGGGTCTGGGGGAAAGAAGAAGGGAGTACTCGCGGTCCGTCTCGTCAGCGACGATGATATCCACCGGAGCTTTCGGCGGATAGTGCTTCACGGACAGCGTCACGGGCTTTCCCTCGATCGCCTTTGCGGATACCCGCCTGATTCCCTCCCTGCCGCGGATCATCAGACCGTTTTCCACGGCAAATAGATCCGCGGAAAAAGCGCCGTGTATGTCCGTGGACGTCGTGATCACGGGCACTGCCCCCAGCAGCTCCGCGCAGATGAGAGCCAGCTTGTTTGCGCCCCCCGCGTGGCCGGATAGGAGCGGAATCACAAACTGCCCCATGTCGTCGATCACGATGACCGGGCTGTCGGAAAGCTTGTCGCGCACGCAGCCCGCGACGGCGCGGACGGCGATTCCGGCGGCGCCGACAAAGATGAGGGCGGCTCCCTCGCGGAACCGGGCTTCTGCCCATTCCGCCGCGCTTCCCTCCGCCCGCCTCATGGAATACGTTCCCGCCGCGTCGCCCGCGCGCTCCGTCATTATATAGGGATCCGCCTCCCGGATTCCGCGCTCCCGGGCCGCCCGGTTCAGCTTTTCTATTATCGTTTTTCCGCTTAAGGTAAAACAGATGGCCGCTTTTTTCATCGAAGTCCCGTCCCTCTTCAGCGGCGGACGTGCGCGTCCCGCTCCGCCGCCTGTTCCGGCATTATATCTGCCCGCCGCTTCCCCGTCGGAAGCCGGTCGTAAAAGTCCCGTCATAGAGCCGGGACCGCTCATACCCCGACGGCTTCACCGCGCTGCCGACGAGCACCACCGCTGTTTTCGTGATTCCGTTCCGCCTGCCCGTCTCATGCAGGGTTCCGACTGTACAGAAGAGCATCCGCTCGTCCGGCCAGGTCGCCCTGAAGGCTATGACGGCCGGAGTATCCGGGTCAAGCCCGCCCTCCACCAGCTGCTCCGACAGCCGGTCCAGCATGCCCGCGCTGAGATAAACCGCCATGCTGGCCCGGTGGGCGGCCAGATCCCGGATCCGCTCGCTCTCAGGGACCGGCGTCCTCCCCTCCATCCTCGTAAGAATCAGGGTCTGCGACAGGCCGGGCAGGGTAAATTCCAGATTGAGCGAAGACGCGGCGCCGAAGCAGGCGCTGACGCCCGGACAGGACCGGTATTCGATCCCCTCCCGGTCCAGAAGGTCCATCTGCTCCCGGACCGCTCCGTACAGGCTGGGTTCGCCCGTGTGCAGCCGGACCGTCCTCCTGCCCGCCGCCTCGGCGGCCCGCATGACCTGAAGAATCTCTTCCAGCGTCATTTCCGCGCTGTTGCAGAGCTCCGCCCCCTCCCGGACGTACCCCAGAATCTCCGGATTGATGAGGCTGCCCGCGTAAATCACAACGTCGGCCTCACCGAGCAGCCGCATGCCTCTCACCGTGATGAGATCCGCCGCTCCCGGCCCCGCTCCCACAAAATCAATCATATCTGCCCACCTCCACAAGCCATTTTTCCGCCTCTTCCGACGCCCCGAGGATGCCGCTTACGGATGAGAACATCACGCACTGAACCGAAAGATCCGGTCCGGCCCGCCTGCTCAGATAATAACAGATTCTCTGAATCAGGTACCGCGAGCAGGCCTCCGCAGCCCCCGCGGCCTTAAGATGCCCGTACGCCTCCTCCGTGCTCACGCTGTCAAGAACAGCCGTGACGGTCCCGCGCGGCGCGCTGCAGCGGACCGCCGCGGCGGCCAGAAGCTCCATTCTGGCGTCCGCCTCGCGGGAGTGCGTATTCATGATCCCGCCCGACACCTTCACCAGCTTCCCGACGTGGCCGGCGAGGAGCATGCGGCGGAATCCGGTCTCACGGGCGAGATCAACCGCCTCCCCGATGAAATTGGAGCAGAGGACGACCCGCTCCGGCGCGCAGCCATAGCAGCTCCGCAGAAATTCCAGTCCGTAATTGCCCGGGGAAATGAGGGCATAATCCGCACCCTCCGCCTTCTGCTGCCGAAGTCCGACCCGGATCGTGTCAATGAGCGCCTTCGTGCTCATGGGCTCCACGACGCCGGTCGTGCCGATGATGGAGATGCCGCCCACGATGCCGAGCCGTGCATTGAAGGTCTGCTCCGCGAGCTCCGCGCCTCCGGGAACCGAGATCGTGACGCGCACGGCCCCCTCATATCCCATCTGCTCCATCACCGCCCGCACCTCATCCCGGATCATACGCCTCGGGACGGAGTTGATGGCGGCGGAACCGACCGGCTGATCGAGGCCCGGGCGGGTGACGGTTCCCACACCTTCTCCGCCGAGAACCGTCACCTCCCGCCATCCGCCGGGCGCGGTCTTTACCTCAGCCCGGATGACGGCGCCGTCCGTCACGTCAGGGTCGTCTCCCGCCTCTTTTCTCACGCCGCAGCTCACGCCGGATGCCGTGAACCTGATATCCAGAATATCCGGTCTGTATTCGACCCCTGCCGGCGTCACGATCCGCACGCTGTCGGTTTTTTCTCCGGAAAGAAGCATAAAGGCCGCCGCCCTGGCGGCCGCGGCGGCGCAGCTGCCCGTCGT
>CAYLHR010000007.1:30562-31253 GCA_964383335.1 uncultured Lachnospiraceae bacterium | reverse complement strand
TCTGCTCTCTTGGCGCCAAGTCTCTTGGCCTTAGAATCACGTCCGTTCTTGGTAGAACCGACACCCTTCTTATGAGCGAAGAGCTGAAGATTCAGATTCAGCATGACTTAACCTCCTCGAAATGAATAGTGAGATACGGATCCTCTCCGTCCGGCGGAACAAGCTCCGCGATCTGCCTTAAGCCGAGCAGCATGGATTCCATGAGCAGGGTGCCGCCCCTGCCAAGTCCCGAAGGAAATGAGCAGTCCAGAAATCCCTCCCGCTCCTCGCACGCCGTCTCGTCTCCCGCGAGCGCCTCGATGGAGTTCACCGCGTTGACGGCGAGCGCCGAAGCTCCGGCGCAGACAATATCGTACCCTTCCTCCGCGTATCCGGCGTGGCCGGTCATGCGGAACCCGGTGTAGCTGTCCCCGTCCTTTCGGACACAAACCGTAATCATGGTTAACCGTTGATCTTTGTGATCTTAACGACTGTGTAGCACTGTCTGTGGCCGTTCTTCTTGTGATAGCCGGTCTTCGGCTTATACTTGTAGACGATCACTTTTCTCTCTCTGCCGTTGCGGATGACGTCGGCCTCGACGGTCGCGCCCTTCACGGCTTCGCCGACCTTAAGCGCATCGCCGCCCACAGCGAGGACATCCTCGAATGTCACCTTTTCGCCGGCCTCGACACCGAGCTTTTCGACACGGATG